>JBKHVQ010000239.1:0-14589 GCA_046569985.1 Thermoleophilia bacterium
CCCGCAACATGGACACCCCACGCAGCTCCCGCCGTCCATGGGTGCCCGCGGCCGTCGCCACGCTGGTGGCGGCATGCGTCCTCGGACTGGTCGCCGTGGCCACCATGGGGTTCGTCGTCCGTGACAATGCCGCCCGCACCGGGGAGGCCCTGCGCGCGGAGGCCGCGCGCATCGCCGCCGCCGTCGACGGCCGCCCCGTCGCGGAGGTGCGCCGCGAGCTCGCCGACCTCGGCGTGGCTGCGCGAGTCGTCGGTCCCCGGGGCCTGGTGGTCGCCGACGGGCCGCTCGATGCCCTGTGGGCCGCGGGAAGCGCGCCGCCCGGGGCCCGCGCGGCGGTGTGGCGCTCGGGCGCCACGGTGGGGGACGGCGTGGTGGAGCACGCCGAGGCACTCGACGACGGACGCACCCTGGTCGTGCGCGCCCCGCTGGCGATGGGCGCCGCCGGCGTGCTCGCCGGCGGATACGGCCTGGGCGCCCTGATCGCCGTTCTGGCGCTCGGCGCGGGTGCCGTGGCGTGGCGCCGGGAGCGGGTCCTCGCCGAACGGGTCGACCGCCGCGCCGACACGCTGCGGGCGATGGCGGGCGGCCGTTCCCCCGCCCGCGAGGCGTCCGGTGACGGCGCGCCGTGGGACGAGCTGGATCTCGCGGTGGCCCGCATGGCCGAGCGCACCGCCGAGCTGCAGGGCGCCACCGAGGTGCGCATGGAGGCCCTCGGTGCCACGCTGGCCCCCATGCCGCTCGCCGCGGCGGCCCGCACGCCCACCGGCGGCGTCGTGCGCAACGAGGCGCTGGACCGGCTGGTGCGCGAGTCGTCCCATGCCGACGCGGCCCTGGTGGACGAGGCCGTGCGCCGCGCGCTGGCGGGGTCGGGCGCCGTGTCGCGGCGCCGGGAGCTCGATGACGGCCGTGTCCTCGACGCCGAGGCGTGGGCCGTTCCCGGCGGGCGCGTCGTGGTGCTCGGCGAGCGCACCGAGCAGGCCCGCCTGCGCGAACTGAGGACGAACATCTCCGGGTCCGCCGGGCGCATGCTGCGTGGACCGCTGGAGCAGATCCGGGCGGAGGCCGCCGGCCTCGCGGAGCGACTCCCCGCCGCCGAGGCCCCCTCCGCACGGGCCGTCCTGGCCGGCGTCGAGCGACTCGACCGGCTGACCGCGCGAATGGTGCGCACCGGCTCCGACGAGCCCGCGCGGCCACCGGCGCCGCGGCCGGTGGGGGTCGGCTCGATCGCCTTCGGGCTGGGTCAGGCCTACGACCGGCGCCTGCGCGAACGCGGCCTGCGGCTGGAGCACGATGTCCCGCCCCGGCTCGCACCGGTCATGGCCGATCCCGGCCTCCTTCACGAGGCGCTCGCGGAACTGATCGACAACGCCTCCGCCGCGACGCCCCGCGGCGGGGTCATCACCCTCCGGGCGCGCGAGGGCCGCCCGGGGCACATCGAGATCACGATCGCCGACACCGGCGACGGCATCCCCGGCCGCGAGCGGGCGCTCGTCGCCGAGCCGTTCGGGCGGGGCGCCGGCGCCTCGACCCGCCCCGGGGCCGGTCTCGGACTGGGTGTCGCGCGCAGCCTGATCGAGCGGATGGGCGGTCGGCTGGTGCTCGATGCGGGCCCGGGCGGCGCGGCGCGTGTGGAGTTGCCCGCGCACCGGCCCGCTCCGGCGCCGTCGGAGCGGGAGGAGCCCGGCGGCACCGGCCTCAGCCCCGCGGGAGCCGGCGCTCGAGCATGAGCGCGCCCGGCGCGCGGAAGACGCGCCGCCGGATCACCCAGCGACGCCGGGCCGTCTCGACGAAGCCCGCGGTGCGGTAGAGCGCAAGGGCGCCGTCGTTGTCGCTCGTCACCATGAGCGTCAGACGATCGCGGCCCTCCGCGCGTGCCAGGCGAGCGCACTCCTCCACCAGCGCGCGGCCGACGCCGCGCCTGCGCGCCCAGGGGGCGACGGCGAGCTCGTCCAGCCGGGCCGAGTCGGCGGCGAGCGGCGGAGGGGCCAGCAGGCCGAACATCAGGTCCGCGCGCAGTGCCGCAACGGGTCCGACCGCTCGGGCGAGGGAGGCGAGGGTTGTGCCCTGCCCCCGGCCCGGCCCGATCGTCAGGTGCACCGCGCCCGCCACGCGCCCGTCGATCTCCACGACCACGTGGTGACCCCCGTCGCCGGTGCCGGCGCTGATCGCGTCCTCGACGATTGCCGTGACGCCCGCCAGTGCCCGGCCCCCGAGGGCGGGCCGGTACTTGTCCTCGAGGGCGTCGACGGCGAGCGCGGCGATGGCCGGCGCGTCGCCGGGGCCGGCGGCCCGCAACCGTGGCCCGGGCACGGCGGGGGGCGTGGGGGAGTGGTTAGTCTGCGCGCTGGTCAACGAAAGGCGAACATGGCACGACTCGAGCCCGGCGACACCGCCCCCGACTTCACCCTCGAGGCGGACAGCGGAGAGACCGTCACCCTGTCCGACCTGCGCGGCGGGCGCGTGGTCCTGTACTTCTACCCGAAGGACGCGACCGCCGGCTGCACGACCCAGGCGTGCGAGTACCGCGACAGCCACGCCGACTTCGACGCCGCCGGCGCACGCGTGTTCGGCATCAGCCCCGACCCGATCGCCTCGCACGTCAAGTTCCGGGCGAAGCAGGAACTGCCGTTCACGCTGCTGAGCGACCCCGGGCACGAGGTCGCCGAGGCGTACGGGGTGTGGGTGCAGAAGTCGATGTACGGCAAGACGTACATGGGCGTCGAGCGCAGCTCGTTCCTGATCGGCCCCGACGGCGCGATCGAGCAGGCGCTCTACAAGGTGAAGGCCAAGGGCAACGCGGCGGCGGTGCTGTCGGCCATCACGGGCTGAGCGCGGCGGCCGCGATGCGGCACCCGGTGGCGCAACGACCCGTCGCGATACTCGCCTACGGGTCGCTGCTCTCGCATCCGGGTCCCGAGCTCGCGGCCGTGATCGCGAACCGCTCCCCGTGCCGGACACCGTTCCCCGTCGAGTACGGCCGGGCCTCCCCGCGCTGGGGCGGCGGCCCCGTCCTGACCCCGCATCCTGACGGCGGTCGCGTGGACGGTGCCCTTCTGCACCTGGCCGACGGCATCGACCTCGGCGCCGCCGTCGACATGCTCGCAACGCGCGAAGGGCTGCCGGGCCCGCGGGGCGTCGTGGAGGTCGCCGGTTTCGCGGAGCTGCTCGTCCTGACCGCGGCTCTGCCGCGGAACCTCCCGGGACCCGACATGCGGCCCGGCGACCTGGCGCGCCGGGCCGTCGCCAGCGTCGCCACCGGGCCGAGGAACGGTGTGGCCTATCTCCGCGCGGCGATCGAGTGCGGCATCGTGACGCCGCGGACCGTCGCCTACGCCGCGGCGGTGCTGGAAATCGCCGGCGCAGAGACCCTGGAACAGGCGGAGCGGCTGCTAGCGTAGCCCGGCTTGTGTCTCCGAACCGGTTCCCCGGGAGGGTCGATGGGCTGGGATGATGTCTCGCGCTGGCAGCCGGTGGACCTGGCCGCAGCATTCAAGATGGGCGACGCCGTGCAGCCCGTGGACGTGCGCGTCGGCTGGCGCTCTGCCGAGCAGAAGATCAGGGGCGCGCTGCGGGTCGACCCGATGGAGTTCGCGTCGGAGGTCCCCGGGCTCCCCGAGGGCCGCGAGCTGATCTTCTACTGCGACAAGCCCGGTGAGGCGCAGAGCCTCACGATCGCGATGTGGGCGTTCGACAACGGCCGCTCACGCGTGGGCGTGCTGGTGGGCGGCTGGGACGCCTGGGTGGCCGCCGGATACCCGGTGGAGCCGATCGGGCACTGAAACGGGTGGCGCGGGCCCCGGGGCGGGGCCCCCGCGGCCGGTCAGGAGTCCTTCGGGGTGAGGCCGTAGGTCTCCTCGAGCCACTGCGGCAGCACGGCCGCGATGGCGCGGCAGACCAGTTCGCGCTCGGAGATCGCGACCCGGGCCGCGACCTGCAGGGCCAGCTTGGCGTCCTCGTTGCGCAGGCCCATCACGCCCTCGACGGTCTTGTCGGCCTCGGTGCGGTTGTAGACCATGGAGCGCGCGGCCATCGGCCAGTGCTCCTTGGTCCAGTCGATCAGGGCCTTCTCCAGGGTGGTGTGCTCGTACTCGAGCAGGGCCCTCTGGAGCTCGTTGGGCGTCGGGTCGCTGTCGCGCTGCATGTTCACCTCGGTGGCATGGATGGCTGGGTGCAGTGTAAAGGCCGCGAGCGTCGAATCGTTTCAGCGGGGCGCAGGGGGTGCCGCGAGAGAGCCCGGCGGGCGTAGACTCACCGCATGCGCACCTTCCTGCTCCTGTCCATCCTCAGCAGCCAGGGCATGCAGACCCTCGCCACGACCCCCGAGCGCCTCTTCGAGGTGAACCGGGAGATCGAGGCTCTCGGCGGGCGCGTGGTCGACCAGTGGGCGCTTCTGGGCGCCTACGACTTCCTGAGCGTCGTCGAGGCCCCCGACGACCGGGCCATCGCGCGCATCATCGCCGAGTTGTCGTCGCGGGGCAGCGCGCAGTTCGAGACGCTGGTGGCGCTGTCGGTGGAGGATCTGGCCGAGGTGCTCTCCCAGCGCTGAGGGTGCGAGTGGCCCGGGCTCACGCCCGGCGGCACGCCTCGGAACCGCAGAGCGGGCACAGCGGCAGCACCAGGACGCCGTCGTTCTCGCGCGGCGAGTGGATGAGCAGGTCGCACTCGTCGCAGCGGAAGTCGCCGGTCACCTCGTCGCCGACGGAGTAGATCGTGTGCGCGGTGGTCTTGGACATGCGGGGTCGTCTCCGGGGTGGGGTGTCGGGGATGCGCACCGCGACGGGCCCGTCGCGGGCCGTCGCCGGGTGCGTCGGAAGCGCGGTGCCTAGGTGGTGAGGGCGAAGAAGAGGCTCGCCAACGCCACCAGCGCGAACACGCCGAGGCCGATGGCGAGCGCTACTCGCTCGGAGGTGTGCGCGGTCCGGCGCTGCCCGTCCCCGCCGGAGGCGTGGCGGTGCAGCAGGCGGCCGATGCGGCTCTCATCGAGCCAGCGCTCGCAGAAGGGGCAGTAGTCGGCGTCGGCGAGGAGCGGAAGCCCGCACCGATGGCAGGCCGGGGCCTCCGAACGGTGGTGTCCTTGAAGATCGGACTCGGCTCTCACGCCGAAAACTCCCTCGCGACGTACGACGATCGCTCGGGCGATCGCTGCATCCACGAGGAGCATACACCCGCCGAACGGGCGCGCAACGCGCTGTTGTCACCCTCCCCGGGAGGGCTCCGGCCGGTCGGGCGGCGGCGTGTCGTCGATCATCGGAAAGGCCGCGAGCGCGGGGTCGGCGGGCGCCCCGCCGCCCTCGTCCGGTGCCTCGGAGGCGTCGGTGCCGTCCCCCTCGGGGCGCAGCTCCTCGATCTCGGACACCTTCGCCTCGATCTCGATCAGTTTGCCCTCGACCGCCGCCACCTCGGCGGCGATCGCCTCCTCGGGCATGTCGCCGGCCTTCACCAACTCGTAGACGCGCAGGCCGAGGTCCTCGAGCGCTGCGCGGTGCTGCCGCTGCAGGAGCCGCTTCTCGCCCTCGACGCGGGCGCGCCTGATCGAGTCCTGGAGGTCGCCCGCGATCCGGCCGGCCTTGGTGGTGAGCGAGTCGATGACCCTCATGTCGGCACTCCTGGGGCGGCTGGGCGACAGATGGGACCAGTGTAGACCGGCGCGCGGGCGCCGCGGCCGGCCGCGGCCGGCCGGCGACCCAGTGACGCGATCCGGCGCGATGAGGCGCGTATCGCGGCGCGCTCGGGCGCAGATCCGCCTCGGGGGCCCGCCATAGCGTGGCCGCATGAATCGGGAGGCAGCCAGCGGCCAGGCGGCGGTGGAATGGATCGGCACCGTCGTGCTGGTGGCCCTCATGGTCGCGGCCGTGGCGCTCTGGACAGCGCGGGCGCTCGGCCCGCCCGAGCGTCCCCCCGATCCGATCTCCGCGGTGGCCGAGCCGCTCGCGGGAGCCGGGCGCGAGGCGGGCCGGGTGGGATTCGATCTGCCTCTGCTCGCCGCCCGTGACGGCCGGGCCGGCGCCGGCCGCCGACTGGCGGGCCGGCTCGGGCGGGCGTCGCGCTCGGCGCTGGTGCTCGGACGCGACATGGGGGCGGCCTTCGGCACCAACTTCGGCTCGCGCATGGGCGAGCGGCTGCGCCGGGTGGTCGACGACCCTCCGACCGGTGCCGAACTGATCCCCGACCCCGCGTCGCTCGCCCCCGGGGCCGTCGTCCGCGACCTCGCGCGCCACCTCGGTCGCGACCCCGGGGCGCTGGTCGACTACGTCCGGATGCTGCGCGGCATGCCACCGAGGCAGGCGGCGGTGCGCGCCGCGGGCGACGCGGGGACGCTCACCGCCGACGGGGTCGCGGAGGCGGCCGAGTACCTGGTGAAACGGCTGATCCTGCGCGGCATGACGCGCGTCGGCCGGCGTGGCCCACCGGCGGGGCAGCGGTGAGCGGGCCGCGGGAGGTGCGCGCCATGCCGCCCTGACGCCCGGCGCCGCGTGCCTTGTCCGATCACAACACGATGGAGGAATCGAGATGGGATATGCGCTGATGGCATGGCTGCATGTGACGGGGCTGGGCCTGATGGAGCGGATGCGGGATGACCGCCGGGGCCAGGGAACCGTGGAGTACGTCGGCGTGGTGGTGATGGTGACGCTCCTGATCGGTGCGGTCGCCGTGGCCGCCAAGGGGTGGGCGCCGGCGGTGGGCGACGGCCTCAAGAAGGCGATTCAGGAGGCCATCAAGTCCGCGAGCGGCGGGCTGTAGAGCCCGGGGAGCGGTGGTGCGGCGGGGCCTCGCCGCACCACCGCTCACGGGATGAGGACCGCCGAGCCGTGGACCCGCCCCGCCGCGAGATCGGCCAGCGCCCGGTTCGCCTCCCCGAGGCGGTACTCGCGGTGATCGGTCGCGATGGGGATCGAGAGCGCCAGCTCCATGAACTCGGAGGCGTCCGCGCGGGTGACGTTGGCGACGCTGCGCACACTGCGCTCCCACCACAGCAGCTCATAGGGGAACTCCGGCACCCGGTCGAGGTGGATGGCGTTGACGGCCACCGTGCCGCCGCGGTCCAGCGCGGCGAGCGCGTTGACGATCGCCTCCCCGACCGGCGCGAAGGTGATCGCGGCATCGAGCGGCAACGGCGGGGTGGCGTCGAAGGCGCCGGCCCACTCCGCGCCGAGGGAGAGGGCGCGCTCGCGATCGGCGGCATCGCGCGTGCACACCATCACCCGGCACCCGTTGTGGCGCGCCACCTGCAGCGCGCTGCGGGCCGACGCGCCGAACCCGTAGAGGCCGAGGGTGCCACCCGGCCGGATACCCGAGACGCGCAGCGAGCGGTAGCCGATGATGCCCGCGCACAGCAGCGGGGCGATGCCGGGCGCCGACGGGCCATCGGGCAGGGGCACCAGGTGGCGGGCGTCGGCGAGCATCGCATCGGCATACCCCCCGTCGACGTCCCAGCCGGTGAAGCGCGCCTGCGCGCACAGGTTCTCGCGTCCGTCCCGGCACCGCCCGCAGTGGCCGCAGGCGGCGGCCAGCCAGTAGGCGCCCACCCGATCGCCCTCCCGCCGGTCGCGGACCCCGTCGCCGACGGCGCTGACGCGACCCACCACCTGGTGCCCCGGCACGATCGGCAGGCGCCGCGCGGCCAGGTCGCCCTCGGCGATCTGCAGGTCGGTGCGGCACACCGCGCACGCCTCGACGGTCACGACGACCTCCCCCGGCCCGGGGCAGGGGGTCGGCCGTTCCTCCGCTGTCAGCGGCCCCTCGGCCGCCGGCCCGGGGCGTCGAAGCACCATCGCACGCATCTGGCGACCGTAGACCATCGTGCCGCCCGCGGCCACGGCCGGTGCGGGTATCCTCGGCGGGGTGAGCTCCGACACGCCCGCCATCGCCGTGATCTCCGCCCCCGACGCGCCGGCGGGCGCGGCCGATCCCACGCGGCGCTTCGCTCTGCTGTTCCCCGACGGCCGGGCCCGCTTCGGGGGGATCGCCCCGGATGAGGCGGACGAGGTGGTGCCGGCGCTGCAGCGGCATTCCCCCGGCGACTGGGACCGCCTGCTCGTCGAGGTCGCCCTGCCCGTCGTGCTGTCCGACGGCGCGGGCCCGTACCTGCTGGACGACGCCGGACGCGTGACGCTGGCGATCGCCGCGCATCCGCACGTTCCGGAGGCGCGCGTCGCGATGGGGGCGCCGTCGCCCGGCCACCGGGTCGGCGCGGTCCGCCGTGCCTCGGGCGCGCGCCTGTGGGAGTGGCTTGCCGACGCCGTCGTCTCGCCGGCGCGGCGGGTCGAGGCCCTCGACGGGCTCGACCGCGCCGCGGACGCCGGCGACCTCGATCGCTGGCAGCGCCGCGAACGCGAGTGGGCGCGGGCCGAGGTCGCTCCGTGAACCCGCCCGGCGACTATCGCATCGCGTTCACCGCCGTCGCCCCGCGCCCGGTCGACGCCGCCGCCGCCGCGCTGCTCGACGGCGCCCTGCGCGCCATGCCGGGCATCGACGCCGTCGAGGCCATCGCCCCCGACGACGGGCAACGCCGGGTGAACGGGGCCTTCTGGATCCAGGTGCGCCTCGGAATGGCGGACGCCGCCCGCGACGGCAGCCGCCTGGCCAAGGAGGCCCTCAAGGTCGCCGGGATGGCGGACACGCAACTCGTTGAGCTCTCGGTGTCGCTGCGCGAGGAGCCGGCGTCCTCGTAGGCCGGCGCGGCGGGGTGCCCTACACTTTCGACGCGGCGCCGGCGAGATCCGCGGTGCCCGTCACCCCGCCCGCCACCGCACCCAGGAGACGGCCATACCGCGCGAGACCCCCAAGGACGCTCCCGTGACCGTCGGCGGCAGTGCCCTTCCGGGTGGCGTGATGATGCGCACCTCGGAGCGCGTCGGGATCGCGGTACGGCGCGATGACGACGGCGCCATCGTGACCGAGGGCTTCTCGGTCCACCCACCGAAGGGGCGATGGGCCCGGTGGCCGCTCATGCGCGGCGTCGTCGCGATCCGCAGCGCGGTCGTCACCGGTCAGAAAGCCATGAGCATCGGCGAGCGCCTCCGCTGGGAGGAGGTCCGTCCCGCCGGGCAGGAGCCGGGCGACGGGGACGCGCCCCGCGACGGGGTCGACCCCGTCGGCGATTCGCAGCAGGGCGGGCCGGCGCCGTTGCTGGGGTTCTGGGGCAAGGTCGGGGTCGGAATCGGCGCCCTCGTGGGGTTCGCCCTCCAGATCCTGGTGTTCCGGGTGGGGCCGGTCGTGATCGCCAAGGAGGCGGGCCTCACCGGCGCCGCGTTCATCGTCGCCGACGCGGCCATCCGGCTCCTCCTGCTGCTGGGCGTCCTGCTGTTCATGAGCCTGCTGCCGCCCTTCCGCAAGATCCTCAAGTACCACGGCGCCGAGCATCAGGCCATCGCGGCCCATGAGGCGCGCGCCCCGCTCACCGCGTCGGCCGCCGCCGGCTTCTCGCGGTTCCATCCGCGCTGCGGTACCTCGTTCCTCGTGGTGTCCGCGGTCGTCTCGATCGCCGTCTACGGTGCCGTGCTGGCGATCACCGGCGTTTTCACCTACCCCGCGCTGATCGCCACCCGCATCATCGGCGCGCCCGTCGTCACCGCGATCGCGTTCGAGATCCAGCGGCAGGCCGCGATCCGCGCCCGCGGCAGGCTCGCGTTCCTGTCCTGGCCCGGCATGGCGGCCCAGCACCTCACCACGGCCAAACCCACCGACGAGGTACTCGAGGTGGCGGTCGCGGCGCTCGCCGTCGCGCTCGAGCCCGGCCCGGATCCCGCAGCCGAGCACATCGAGGATCCCGCCCTGTCGGTCACCGGCGGCCCCGCCCCGGCGCTGGGGATCCCTCCCTCGAACCTCTAGGGTGCCGCGCACACGACGGGGCGGGTGACTGCCGGTGTTTGACGGGGCCAACTGGGATGAGGTGCTGATCGAGATCGGGGTGATCCTCGCGATCGCCCTGGCTCTGACGCGCGTTGTGATCGTCGCGGTCCGGCGGTTCACGGCGCGAATCGAGGCGGCGGAGGGCCCCTCGGGGCCGCTGCAGCGCCGCGCGCAGACGCTGGCGTCGGTCATGCGCAGCGGGCTGCTGCTGTTCGTCTGGATCGTCGCCGCCGTGTCCGTCCTGAGCCAGGCCGGCGTCGCCGTGGGCCCCATCCTCGCCGCGGCCGGCATCGCCGGCATCGCGCTCGGCCTCGGCGCGCAGCATCTCGTGCGCGACTTCCTCGGTGGCTTCTTCATCCTGCTCGAGAACCAGTACGACGTGGGCGACGTGGTGGAACTGGCCGCGGTGACGGGCACCGTGGAGGCCGTGAACCTGCGCACCACCGTGCTGCGCGGCGAGGACGGCGCGCGGCACGTGGTGCCCAACGGTGAGGTGCGGGTGAGCAGCAACCTGACCAAGGCGTACTCGCGTTACATGCTCACCATCCCGGTGCCGTACGGCCAGGATGTCGACCACGCCATCGGCGTCGCCCGGGCCGTCGCCGACCAGATGCGCGCCGAGGAGCCGTACCGGCGCCTGATCACGCAGCCGTTCCGGGTGCTGGGCGTGGACTCCTACGGCGGCACGGGGGTGGAGGTGTCCACCTATGTCGAGACGATCCCCGGCGAGCAGTGGACCGTCGGGCGCGAACTGCGCCGGCGCCTGGCGATCGCGTACGCCCGCGAGGGGATCCCCTTCAGCGGGTGAGCGGTCCGGGACGGTCCGCCCCGGGCGCGCGGAGGGTGGTCGCTGGTGCGCGCGCGGCGACATGCGTAGCGTGTGAGGGGCCGTTCCCGATCCGAGGAGTGCCGTGCCCTCGTTCCTGAGCACACCGGTCGGCCGTTTCCGGGCCGTCGCCATCGCGGAGGCGGTGTCGTGGGCGGGCCTGCTCGCCGGGATGGCCATCAAATACGGGCCCCCGGGAAACGAACTCGGGGTTCAGATCTTCGGTCCGATCCACGGTGCTCTGTTCCTGATCTACATCGTGGTGGCCTTCATCACATGGCCGATCGTGAGCTGGAGCACCCGGGTGGGGCTGGTCGCGATGTTCGCGAGCCTGCCGCCGTTCGGCACCGTCGTGTTCGAGCGATGGGCGACGCGCACCGGCCGCCTCGAGGTGATCGACGACCGGGAGCCCGAGGCCGTCCCCGCCCGCCCTTAGGGCAGCGGCACCGGCTCGGTGCCGGGTGCCGGCACGCCCGCGCCCGCGCCCGCGGTGGCGGGGATCACCGGCAGGTCCCGCGGGGTGACCGTCAGCCAGCGCGCGGTGATCTTGTCGAGCGTGCCGTCGCGGCGCACGGCGTTCAGGGCGCGGTTCACGGCGGGCAGCAGCGCGCTGCCGCGCTGAAGCACCGCTCCGTAGCGTTGACCGGTGGTGATGCGCCCCAGCAGTTCGCCGTAGCGCTCGGGCGTGGCGGCCTGCTGGATGCTGAGGATGGTGGCATCGAGGATCACCGCGTCGCACCGCCCGGCCTGCAGGGCCTGGAGCATGTTGGTCTGCTCCCTGTATCGCGTCGGCCTGGCCGTGGCGGAGATACGTCGCGCGACGATCGCCGCGCCGGTCGTGCCCCGCTCGACGCACAGCCTCAGTCGCGCCAGGTCGGCCAGGGACGTGGGTCCCGGCCGGGGCAGCCCACGGCGTAGCAGCACGCCCTCGTCGGTGGTGAGGTACGGCACGCTGAAGGAGACCGCCCGCTTGCGTCCGGCCGTGACCGTGGCCTGGGCGAAGGCCACATCCCACGCCTTCGGCCCGGCGCTGAGGACTCCGGCGAAGGTGGGCTGCTGCACCAGGCGCACGCCGCGCAGGCCCATCCGGCGGGCCACCTCGCGCGCGAGGTCCACCTCGAGACCGCGCGCGTAGACGATCCGGGTGCCCGCGAGCGATCCGACCTGGAACCCCGGGGTGGGCAGGTTCAGGCCCACGGTCAGCAGCCCGGGCTCACGCGTCGGCAGGTCCCCGCCGCCCTGCGCACCCGCTGTGGACGCCGGCGCGGCGGCCGCCGCCGCGAGCGCGACGACGGCGAGGGAGCGCAGCCGGCGGGTCACCGTGAGCTCCCGAGCACCCTGACCTGCATGCCGACCGACGAGAAGTCGTAGACCCGCTTGGCCTCCCCCGCGGGCAGGCGGACGCATCCGTGAGAGGCCGGGAACACGGGCACATCGGGGTACTCGTGCAGGGCGATGCCCCCCACGAAGGCGACCGACCACGGCAGGTACTGGCGGAACGGCACCGACCACCAGCGCGCGAACTTGCCGTAGACGCTGAACGTGCCGATGGTGGTGGGGGTGGCCGCGGCCCCCGTGGAGGCGTGGATCGTGCGCACCACCGCGTTGTCCTCGATCATCAGCACGACCTGGCGGTCGACCAGGATCTCGATCCGCCTGCCGCCGGGACCGGACGTGATCGGCGAGGGCCGCTGCGCGCTCTGCAAAGCGGCGAGCGTCGCGGGCCCCGCGATGCCGTCCCGCTGCAGCCCCTGCCATTTCTGGAAGGCGATCACCGCCGCGGTGGTGAGCGGCCCCGGTGTCCCGTCGACCTCGTGAGGGGCGAGGTAGCTCAGATCGGCCAGGCGCTGCTGGAGACCGCGGACCGATGTGGTCGGGGCCACATCAGGGTCGGTCTCCGCGATCGGGGGAGCGAGGTCCGGCGTGGCGAGGGCCCTGGTGGTGAGCGGCCGGCGCGCGTCGATGCCCGGGAACAGGCCGAGTGGAGTACCCCCGAGCACCTGCACGCGCACCGAGCGCACGCCGCGGACGCGCGTCGCGGTGCCGACCACCTGGGCCAGCCGTGCCAGCAGCACGTCCGCCGCCTCGCCGCGCACGAGGCGGGTGGAGAAGTCGATCGTCGCGATGCCACGGTCGACCGAGATCGAGCGGATCTTCGTGCCGCGGATGATGTACGTGCGGATCTGACGCCTGCGCTCGGCCGGGGTGGGTCCCTTCATGAGGGCGTTCATCGCCTGCGCGAGCGTGGTGCCGGGGCGCTCCGCCGTGACCAGTTGCTCTCCCTGCACGAACTGGACGGTGGCCGCGGAACCGATCGCGGGCGCCGCGAGAGCGATCGCGGCGCAGGCCAGGAGAGCGGTCGATCGACGCATCGCGCGGAACACTACGGACCGCGCCGGATGGGCCGCCCTCGCTCCGGCGCCGTGCGCTCCGGGGGCGGCACTCGGCCCGCGGCGAGGTCGACGGCGTGCCCCCGCCCGCGCCCCAACGACGAGGGGCCGCATCTCTGCGGCCCCTCGGTTGCTGCGTGGCCCCTGGGGGCCGGCGGTGCGGTGGATCAGCCGGCGATCAGAGCGGCGCGCTCGGGGCTGTCGGCGGCGACGAGCTTCTCGACGAAGTCGTCGTTGATCTCGGCGACGATGATCTCGCCCACCTCGTCCGTGGTCGAGGAGAAGATGCCGCGCTTCCTGAGGCTCTCGCTCTGGCGGTGGTTGTCGTCGGTCGGCGTGAGGTAATGGATCGCCGACGCCTCGTACCGCTTGATGAGGAACAGGTGCATCAGGGTGGCAAGGCGCTTGCGGCGCAGTGACTCGTCGAAGGTGTTCTGGTCGCGCACCGAGAGGACCGTGTTGCCGCGCCGGTCCTGAAGCTGCGCGAAGACGATGTTGGCCAGCTTCTCGCCGTCGCCGTCGAGGACGCTCAGCTCCAGCGTGTCGGTGCCGGCGGTGTGCGGCCGCAGCTGCACGCGCAGTTCCTTGTCGATGCCGTGCACCTTCGCCCACTCGCCCAGCCATCCGGCGAGGACCTTGGTCGGGACCTCGGTCTGCACCAAGTGCTGCTTCTGGGTCGAGCCCTCGCCCATGGCCTTGGTGGTGGCCGTCTGGCCCCACGCGGCCGACAGGCCGGCGTCGGCGCGCGGGCCACCCACGAGGGTCTGCGGGGTGCGGTACGGCGACTCGAGCAGGCGCAGCTTGCGCTGCAGCCGGGCCAGCGCCAGCATGCCGTCGGCCTGCAGGGCCTCGGTGAACTCCTCCGCCGCCAGGCCGTCGATCTGGTGGCCGGCGTAGGTCATGAAGTTGAAGACGAAGCCCATCTTGCCGAGCTCCTTGGGGAACTGGCGCATCTCGTCGTCGTTCATCCCGGTGGTGTCCCAGTTGAACGAGGGCGAGAGGTTGTAGGCGAGCATCTGGTGGGGGAAGACCGCGTGGATCGCCTCCGCGAACTCCCGGGCGTCCTCCAGGTCGGCGGTCTTGGTCTCCATCCAGAGCAGGTCGGCGAACGGCGCGGCGGCGAGCGACTTGGCCACGGCGTAGGGGATGCCGCCCTGCACCTGGTAGTAGCCCTCCGGGGTGCGCGCCAGCTCGGCGTCCCAGATGACGTCCACGCCCAGCTCACGCGCCTTGGCGCGCACGTTGTGGTGGCCGTTCCTGGAGGCGAAGTCGAGCCACTCCTCGATGGAGATGGCGATCTCGGCGCCCTCCTCCTGGCGGAAGGCGATGGTGTCGGCGATGGCCTGGCCGATCGTCTTGAGCCCCGCGGAGGCGCTCCACTCGGCGATGAAGACGTTGGCGGCCTGGTCGAGGGCGGCCTCCGAGGCGGCGATCTCGCCGCTCGTGAACGCCGCCACGGCCTGGTCGATGGCCGCGGTCACGCCGGTCTTGTCGAGCCACGCGTCCGCGGCGGCGTACTCC
>JBKHVQ010000240.1:0-5085 GCA_046569985.1 Thermoleophilia bacterium
AGCCGCGTGGGTTCCGCCGCCCAGGTGAAGGCGATGAAGAAGGTCGCCGGGAAGCTGAAGCTCGAGCTCGCCCAGTACCGCGACCTCGAGGCCTTCGCCCAGTTCGGCTCGGAGCTCGACGCCAGCACCCAGCGCACGCTGGCCCGCGGCGCGCGCTTCGTGGCCACCCTCAACCAGCCGGCCTACGCGCCGTGGCCGGTCGAGGAGCAGGTCGCGATCCTCTACGCCGCCAACCAGGGCCACCTGGACGGCGTCGATGTCGCCAAGGTCCCCGACGTCAACGAGGCCATCCGCCGCGAGCTGCGCGAGAAGGGCGCCGACATCCTGGCGGCCATCCGCGACAGCGGCGACCTCAGCGACGACACGGCGGGCAAGCTCGACGCCCTGGTCTCCGATGTCGTCCGCCGCGTCGCCGCGCCCGCCGAGGCCGCCGTCGCCGCGGAGCCGGCCGGCGCCGCCGCCTAGCGGATCGTGGCCAGTCAGCGCGACATCAAGCGGCGGATCGACTCGGTCCGCAACACGCGCAAGATCACCCGTGCCATGGAACTGGTGGCATCGGCCAAGCTGCGGCGCGCGCAGGACTCGATCGAGTCGCTGCGCCCGTACGCGCAGGCGATGCGGCGCCTCATGGCGCAGGCGGCCCGCCAGAGCGGCGGCCTGAAGGCCCTGCCGCTGCTCGACGAGCGCCCCTCGGAGGGCCGGGCGATCGTCGTGGCGATCACGGGTGACCGGGGCCTCGCCGGCGCGTTCAACGTCAACATCCTCCGCCGCGCCTTCAGCGTCGCCCAGGATCTGCGCGACGAGGGTTTCGAGGAGGTCGACTTCACGGCCGTCGGCAAGAAGGGCGCCGGCACCCTGGCCTTCCGCAAGCAGCAGGTCGACCGGGTGTTCCAGGGCTTCTCGGCGGCGCCGACCTACGCCGACTCCGAGCAGGTCGCCGAGCACGTCGTCGCCCGCTTCACCTCCGGCGAGGTGAACCGCGTCGTGATCGTCTACAACACCTTCAAGTCCGTGCTCGAGCAGAGGGTCACCACCGAGCAGCTGCTCCCGATCGAGCGCGATGTCGTGCTCGACGAGGAGGACCTCAACGCGGACAGGGAGCTCAAGCAGGGCGTCGCCCTGTTCGAGCCCGAGCCCGAGGTCTTCCTGGCGCAGCTCCTGCCGACCTTCATCGACATCACCATCTACCGCGCGCTGCTGGAGAGCGCCGCCGCTGAGCTCGCGGCGCGCCGCACCGCGATGCGCAATGCCACCGACAACGCCGGTTTCCTGATCGACGATCTGACCCTGGCGATGAACCGTGCCCGCCAGGCCGCGATCACCCAGGAGATCCTGGAGGTCGTCGGTGGCGCGGATGCGCTCCAGTAACCGTCATCACCCGCGAGGAGAGTTCGAGAGACATGGCTGACGACGCTCGTAGCACGGGCACCATCCTGGAGATCAAGGGCGTGGTGATCGACGCCCGCTTCCCGGACGGGGCGCTCCCGAGCATCTACAACGCTGTCGAGATCCCCCGTCCCGATGGCGGTCCGGCCCTGGTGGCCGAGGTCCAGCAGCACCTGGGTGACGACCGCGTGCGCGCGGTGGCCTTCGACATCACCGACGGCCTCGCCCGCGGCACCGCCGTGTACGACACCGGCGGGCCGATCTCGGTGCCCGTCGGCGAGCGCTGCCTCGGCCGCATCTTCAACGTGCTCGGCGACACCATCGACGAGGGCGGCGAGCTCGCCGAGGGCGAGCGGTGGCCGATCCACCGCCCCGCCCCCGACTTCGACCAGCTGAGCCCCACCGACGAGATCTTCGAGACCGGGATCAAGGTCGTCGACCTGCTCGCCCCGTATGTGAAGGGCGGCAAGGTCGGCCTGTTCGGCGGCGCCGGCGTCGGCAAGACCGTGCTCATCCAGGAACTGATCAACAACATCGCCCAGGAGCACGGTGGTCTGTCGGTGTTCGCCGGCGTGGGTGAGCGCACCCGCGAGGGCAACGACCTCTGGACGGAGATGAAAGAGAGCGGGGTCATCGACAAGACCGCGCTCGTGTACGGCCAGATGAACGAGCCGCCGGGCGCCCGTCTGCGCGTCGCCCTCTCGGGCCTGACGATGGCCGAGTACTTCCGTGACCAGGCCGGTCAGGACGTGCTGCTGTTCATCGACAACATCTTCCGGTTCACCCAGGCCGGCTCCGAAGTGTCGGCGCTCCTCGGCCGCATGCCGTCCGCGGTGGGTTACCAGCCGACCCTCCAGAGCGAGATGGGCGCCCTTCAGGAGCGCATCACCTCGACCCGCAACGGCTCGGTCACCTCGGTGCAGGCCATCTACGTGCCGGCCGACGACCTCACCGACCCGGCGCCGGCCGCCTCGTTCGCCCACCTCGACGCGACCACGGTGCTGAACCGTGCCATCTCGGAGAAGGGCATCTACCCGGCCGTGGACCCGCTCGACTCGACCAGCCGCATCCTCTCGATCGAGGGGGTGGGCGAGGAGCACTACCGGGTGGCCACCCGCGTGCAGGAGATCCTGCAGACCTACAAGGACCTCCAGGACATCATCGCGATCCTCGGCGTGGACGAGCTCACCGACGAGCAGAAGCTCGCCGTGTCGCGCGCCCGCCGCATCGAGCGCTTCCTCTCGCAGCCGTTCACCGTCGCCGAGATCTTCACCGGCTCGCCGGGCCAGTACGTGCCCCTCGCCGAGACGATCCGCGGCTTCAAGGAGATCGTCGAGGGCAAGCACGACGACCTGCCCGAGGATGCCTTCTACATGGTCGGCGGCATCGACCAGGCCATCGCGAAGGCCGAGAAGCTGGCGGCCGCGAAGTGAGCACCGCCATTGGGACAGAGCGCCGGCGGCTGGGTGTGCGCCTGCTCACGCCCGAGGGCGCGGTCTTCGATGACCACGCCTACATGGTCATCGCGCCGAGCGTGCAGGGCGAGGTGGGCATCCTGCCCCGCCACGCGGCGTTCATCGCCCAGCTCCGGGTGGGCGACGTGCGTCTCACGCTGCTGGACGACACCGTCAAGGTGTTCGCCACCACCGGCGGCTACGTGTCGGTGGAGGAGGACCGCGTGCTGATCCTCGTCGAGCAGGCCGAGCTCGCCGACGGCATCGACCGTGAGCGCGCCCAGGCCGCCCTGGCCCGGGCCGAGCAGGCCCTCGCCGAGGCCGGCGACGATGAGGTGGCACGCGTCTCCGCCGAGAGCGCACGCCGCCGGGCGGAGAACCGCCTGAGGGTCGCCGACCGTTAGAGGTGCCGGTGGCCGGTGAGGCGGGCACATCGCCTCGCCGGCCGCTGTAATGAGGGGGTGACGGTGGTCCCCGTAGTGCTGCGCAACGCCGACTTCCGCGCGGTCTGGCTGGCCGGCCTCGCATCGAACGCCGGCTCGTGGCTGCAGGTGGTGGCCTCCGGCTGGCTGATCTACGAGCTCACGGGGAGCCCCGCCGCCGTGGGGGCCCTGGCCCTGATGACCCGGGCGCCGGCCTTCTTCTTCTCCCCGTACGCGGGCCAGCTCGCCGACCGCTTCGACCGACGCACCGTGGGCATGTGGACCTTCCTCCTCCAGGGGGTCGGGGCCGGGCTGCTGGCGGTGCTCAGCTGGAGCGGGCACGCCGGGGTGACCGAGCTCTACCTGCTGAACTTCGTGGTCGGCGTCGGCTTCGCCCTCGGCCTCCCCGCGATGCTGGCCCTCATCCCGGCGCTGGTCGAGCGCAGCCGGCTCTCCCAGGCGGTCAGCCTGAACGCGGCGGGCATCAACGTCGCCCGCCTGATCGGCCCGGCGGTCGGCGGCGTGGTGCTCGCCACATTCGGCGCGACCGCCTGCTTCTCGCTGAACGCCGTCTCGTTCCTGGCGCTGGTCTGGGTGCTGTGGCGCCTGCCCGAGAGCCGCGCGCCGCGCACCGCCACGCGGGCCCCGATGCGCGAGGCCCTCGGCTACGGTCGCCGCGACCCCGCGATGCGCCGCCTGCTGGTCGGCATGGCCGTCTTCACCACCCTCGCCTCACCTGTGCAGGAGCTCGCCCCGGTGGTGGCGGACCGCATCGACGCCGGCCCCCAGGGTCTCGGCCTGCTGCTGGGGGCGATGGGGGGCGGGGCGCTGATCGGGGCGTGGCTGCTGGAGCGCCTCGGCGGCCGGGGCCTGCCGCGCCACCGGGCGCTGCCGATCGCGATGGTCACGTTCTCGGCCGGCATGGCGATGGTGGCCGTCGCGCCGCTCCTGTGGATCGGCATGATCGCGATGGCGTTCAGCGGGGCCTTCTGGATCTGGATGTTCGCCGGCACCAACACCGCCATCCAGCTGCGCGCCCCGCAGGCGCTGCTGGGGCGCATGCTCGGGCTGTATCAGCTGGCGGTGGTCGGGCCGATCGCGGTGGGGTCGATGCTCGCGGGGGCGGTCGCCGAGCGCACCGGCATCGTCATCGCGCTGCTGGGCTGCGCGGCGCTCCTGGGCGCCTACGGCGTCCACGCGCTGCGCCGGCCGGTGCCCGAGATCGACATCGCCCGGGCCGACGCGGCCGGCTGAGCGAACGTCAGATCAGGGCCCGCCGGATCGCCGAGGGGAACGGGGTGCAGAAGCCCAGCGCGACACGGGCGCGATCGGGCACCGGCCAGCGCCTGTCACGGGTGCAGAGCCCCCCGCGCACGCTCCACGCGGGATGCGTGTGGGCGAGCACGCGCGTGAAGGCCCCGCGAGGAGCGGCGCGCCCGACGAGCATCACCGTGTCACCGATCAGCGCTCCCCCGTCCGAGCCGCCGATGGCACATTGGATCGACAGCATCCCCCAGCGCGGGTTGATGCGGGCGACGGTTCCGGTGGGGGATGAACCGTCGGCGGAGGACTCCCAGCGGCAGTCGGAGGCGAAGACATCACGCACCTGCGGCTGGACCGGCCCGGGCTCGTACTGACCGCTCTCCCAGGTCCACTCGACCATCGCGCGCACCGACGCGACCTCGGCCGCGGTCATCGGTCGCGTGAGCGTGCGCCGGTTGCGCGGGTACCGGCACCGAGCTGACCACGTGTCGCTGCTCAGGCCCAGATCGAACACGACCGCCGACCCCGGGGCGCGCACCCGGCAGACGGCATCGGCCTCG
>JBKHVQ010000241.1:0-5151 GCA_046569985.1 Thermoleophilia bacterium
AAGGCCGGCGGCCCCCGGCCACTCCATGCGCTCCTCGGCGAGCCCCGGGAACACCGGCGGCCGGCCGGCGAACCGTGGGGGGATCTCGATGAGCGCCTTATTGATCAGCACCGCCACCGGGTTCAGGTCGCTGGCGTGCGCCTCCAAGCCCAGGCGCTGAGCCTCGAGCGGGATGGTGCCGCCGCCGGCGAACGGGTCGAGGATCGGCGGCGGGTTGCCACCGGTCGAGGCGAGGATCTCCCCGTGTGCCTCGTCCAGCAGGTCCTGGTCGCGGGTGTTCTCCCACACCACCAGACGCTCGATCAGCGCGTGCAGGCGCTCGCGCTCGGCGCGCTGCGCCTCCTCGGTGGGGAAGCGATCGGGGTGCGATGAGGGGTCGTCGACCAGTTGCGCGAACAGCACCGCCCGCGCCGCGGCGAGCGGGCGGCGGGCCCACCACAGGTGCAGTGTCGAGGGATGCCCGTGCCGGATCGACTTCTCGCGCGCCGACTCGCGGTTGATCGCCTCAAGCGGCAGGGCCACCTCGATCAGCTTGCGCTTCGGCGCCGTCACGGGTGTGCCTCACTCGTCGTGGGCGTTGTGCCGGAGCGTGCATGGTCGAGATGTCCGTGCATAACGCACCCGGTTACGTGCATATCGGGCGTGAGCCCCGTAGTGACGGCATCCTCGGCGCCGTTCATGACGTGCATAACCGCGTCCATAAGCCTCAAAGTCAGCCCTGGGCCAGGCGAGGGCCGGCGACATAGTGAGCCCCACGACGCACGCCCCGAGCCGCCAGAAATCCCTCATCGACAAGGCGGTGAAGTTCGGCGAGCGCGACGCTGCGCGTCACCCCGAACAACTGGCGATAGTCACTGTTCGTGAGGGAGCCATGCTCGGAGAGGCGGCGGCGTACCTCAGGCAGTCGCCGGTCGAGCCATGCGCGCGCCTCCATCACATCGGGCGAAAGTCGGTAGATCGCCCCCCGCCCCGAGCGGTCGGCCGCCAGCACCACTCCGGCTGCGACGAGTTCCTGGATCTGCCGGTACGCCTCGTCACGGTCCACCCCGTTCACCTGCCGGTACTGCTCATTGGTGAAGCCCTCCGGGTATGCCAGCAGTGCCCTCCGGTGCGCGGGATTCTCCGTAACGCGATCCACGAGATGGCCCCAGCTCCCGTCATCCGCCTCGAAAACGGGCGTGTTGCGAAGCACCACCGCGAGCGTCGCGGTCGAACGCACCTCGAACGACGGCGGACGGAGGAGGCTGCGCTCCATGACGTCGTACATTCGCTCTATGCCCTCACCCTCATCGCGCATCAGCCCGGCCTCCACGAGCACACGGACGATCAGCGGATTGCGGGTGGCGTGGATCCCGCTGCGGTTGCGCAGATCATCTACGGTCAACGGGGCGATCGGCAGGCCGGGGCTGATGACCTCCATGCGATCGTCATAGAGCCACACCTCCACGCCCCGCCCTTGGTCAGCGTAGTCGCGATGCGCCACCGCATTCACGACCGCCTCCTGCCAAGCGAAGGTCGGATACTCCGGGGCCTCGCGGAAGAAGAGGCTGTGGAGCCGCTCGGAACGCCTGATCTGGCCGCGCAGCACCTCGTACGCCGCCGGAATCAGTTCAGCGATAGGAGCATCGATCCGGGCGACCTGAATGACGTTCCGCTCCGCACCGTGACGCCGCTCCGTGCCATCGACACGGAAGATGCGGATACCGAAGTTCGGATGCCACCGAACGGTGGGCTGACGGCCGGCGAGCAGCACCGCGGCGTTCGCCACCGCCGGCGTGCCGCGGCGGGGGATGACCAGGCCCCGCCGCTCCAGCCACGCCGGGTCGGCGGCCGCCGCGGGCAACAACGCAAGGTCGATGTCATCAGGTGCCGCGTCGGCGATGCGCTGCTCGAATCCGCGCTGCCGGTACTCGGATTTGAGTTCGTTGATCCACTCCTCGCTCTCGGCGATGACGCGGCCCCCGGTGCGGTACGGGAACCCGTCGCCGTTCACCATCACCGCGCGCGGAGCACGACCGACCTCGATCACCAGGACGTCTTGGCCGTCGAGCTCGAGGATCTGGTGGTCACAGTCGAGAGGCGGGCTGAGGCGATCGCGCGGCACCGCCAGGAGCGCCGAGATCTCCTCGCCGGAGCGGTTATGCCCCGTCGCGGTGCCGTCGTCCTCGACGCCGATCACCAGCGTGCCGCCGTCGGCATTGGCGAATGCGGCCACGTACTCGGCCACCTTTGCCCGGAGATCCTTCTTTCCAACCGGCGTCGGCGGCTCGTCCCGGTACGACCAGCAGCCCTTCAGTTCGAGGAACTGTCCCTCCTCGCCGTCAATCAGCAGGCGCAGCGACTCGCGTGTGACCAGGGGCTTCTCCGCCATCAGAACGGCTCCCGGCCGCGCGCCCACGTGGTCTCCCACCGTCCGCGGTGCCCTGTGGCGCTGAAGTCCCCGACATCGAAGCCACGGAAAGGGTCGTCGACGTAGCGCACCTTGTCGTGCTCGGTACCGCGCGGGTCGACGCGCACCAGGGCCAGGCGGTAGTTCGGGGCGCTGTTCAGGCCGGTCACCACCTCGTTGTGGGTGACGAAGAAATCGTCGGCGCCCGCGAGGCGCGCCTTCACCTCGATGCGCAGCGGGGCGTCGCCGTCGCGCTGCGACAGCACATCGAAGCCGGGATTGTTGAACGCCTGCTCCACCGGCGCGCGGCCCAGGCCGCGCTCGGCGGCCATCACCAGGTCCACCCCGCGCCGCTCGACCTCCTTCGTCGACACGGCACGCATCGGGGCATCATCCGGCAGGTCGTCATCGACGGCGGCCGGCGGCAGCACCAACGCCGCCGTCACCACCCGCGGCGGCGTGGCCTGCATCTCGATCTGACGGTCCAGCAGGCCCAGCCGCGCGGCGCGCCGCCGATCGAGCTCAGCCGCCCTGGCGACCAGGGTGGCCTGCGAGTGGCGTGGCTTCTTTCCGGCCCGCTCCTGCTCGTCGGCCACCATCGCGTCGGCGATCAACCGCTCGCGCTCCTGCGAGAGGCGCCGGTCGACCTGCTCGCGCACGCGCTCCAACTCGGCGCGGCGGCGGGTCCTCACCTCGGCGAGGAACTCCGGCAACCGGTTCGCGATGATCCACCCCACGGCCCGCTGCTCCACGTCCGCCGGCCACGCCGGGCGCGCGGCGTCGGCCACCTCGCCGGGCGGCGCGGCGACGCAATCCAGGTACGGCGCGGGGCCGGCATCCTGCACGTCCCCGGCCTCGTCGACAAACGCGTACCCGAACCTGCGCGCCACGGAGGCGTCGGTGGCATCGACGACCTCCTGGGTCACCCCCACCAGCAGCCGCGGCGCCTGCACCGCCGGCGACACCAGAACGGTGCCGCGCTCAAGCAAGGCACCCCACCGCTCCAGCGCCGCGTCGATGACCGCGTCATGCAGCGGATGCCCGGGCGCGATCAGCTCGGCGCGGGCGCCCTCCTCATCGAGCACGTGGTCGGTGTCGAACGTGACCCGCTCGTAGCGACTCGCGATCGCACCCCGGCTCGCGCCGCGCAGGCTCGCGGGGACATGCGTGATCTCGAAACACCCGGGCCGGCGCTGCCGGCGGATGCGGCCGCCGAGGCCGGTGAACGCGGCGCGGAAGGCGCTCTCGATGTAGTGCGGCTGCAGCCGACGCGCGCGCGCCTCATCCATGCGGGTGCGCAGCACGTCGATGTCGGTGTCCGCCAGCCGGCCCGCGGCGAGCGCGTTGTCGGCGAGCATCTCCTCCACCCCGTGTGCAACGCTCGCGTCGATCACCCGCTCCATCTTCGCGCGCGTCTCGGGAAGCTCGCCGTAGCGGATCGCCTCGATCAGCAGGTCGCGCAGCGGCGTCTCGTTGAACGCCGCGCCGAGCACGTCGAACACCTTGCCCCGTATGCCCGGCGCTGCTCCTCGATCTTCTGCAGCAGCCGCGTGAAGACGTCACCCTCGCGGGTGTCGTCGGCCACCAGGTTCCACAGGCGGCACACCTCGCGCTGGCCGATGCGATGAATGCGGCCGAAGCGCTGCTCGATGCGGTTCGGGTTCCAGGGCAGGTCGTAGTTCACCATCAGGTGGGCGACCTGCAGGTTCAGTCCCTCACCGGCCGCGTCGGTGGCCAGCAGCACCTGGCAGTCGGGATTGTGGGTGAACTCCTGGGTGATGCGACGACGCTCGACGCGGCTCACGCCGCCGTGGATCGCCTGAACGGCATCCGCCCGCCCGATCAGGGTGCGGATGCGCCCCGCGAGGTAGTCGAGCGTGTCGCGGTGCTCCGTGAACACGATCAATTTGCGGCGCGCCTGGTCGGAGGCGGCCGGCAGGGCGTTGTCGGTGAGGATCGTCCGCAGCTCCGCCCACTTGCGGTCGGCGCCCGACTCGCGCACACGTCTCGCGGCGATGATCAGCAGATCGAGGTCGAGCAACTCCGCGTCGAGCTCCTCCACGGTGCGCGCCGCGGTGGCGGCATCGACGAGCTCCTCCTCGATCTCCTCGAGTTCCGCCGCCGAGAACTCATCGTCGTCGAAGCCGCCGAGACCGCCGACCAGGTCGGCGGCGCGCGGCTCCGGCGCCGCCCGGCCCGACAGCAGCTCCTCCCTGCGGCGCCTCAACCGGTCCGCGCGACGCTGCAGCGAGCGGTGGATCGCCTCGGGGCTCGACGCGAGCCGGCGCTGCAGCACCGTGAGCGCGAACCCGACGGTGTTGCGCCGCTTCCCGTCGAGGGCCGCCGCCCGGTCCATCCCCTCGCGCACATACGTCGTCACCTGCTCATACAGGTCGCGCTCCAGCTCGCTGAGACGGTACGGCACCGTCTCGGCGATGCGCTCCGGGAACAGCGGCTTGCCCTCGAAGGTGAGCAGATCCTCCTTCACCATGCGGCGCATCACCCCCGACGTGTCGGCGGCGTGCACCGACTTGCGGAAGCGGCCCTCGAAGCGGTCGCGGTCGAGAAGCGTCAGGAAGAGCTGGAAGTCCTCCTCCTTGCCGTTGTGCGGGGTGGCGGTCATCAGCAGCAGGTGACGCGCGATCTCTCCGAGCCGCTCGCCGAGCTGGAACCGGCGGGTCTTCTCCAGCTCGCCGCCGAAGAAGTGCGCCCCCATGCGGTGCGCCTCGTCGACGACGGCGAGGTCCCACTCCGACCGCGAC
>JBKHVQ010000242.1:0-1572 GCA_046569985.1 Thermoleophilia bacterium
TGCCGCCCGCCGATGCCGGCCAGCACGCCGTCGATCTCGGCGCCGGCGCCGTTGATGCGCGGGACCACCTCGGTGGCGGCGAACGCGAGGGCCCGCTCGACGCCCGGGTCGCGCCGCCCGAGCGCCCGCTCGCACACCGCGGGGACGGCCGCCGGGTCCCAGCGCGTGCCCGCGAGCAGCTCGAGCAGGGCCGACTGGGCCGCCTCGAGCCGGTCTACCACGTCGCCCCCGCTGACCGCCGGGCCGGGGAAGCGCTCGAGCAGCTCGGGCGCCGGCGACGGCGCCGGCGCGCCGGGCGCCGCGACGAGGGCGGCCTCGTCGATCCCGAAGGCCGCGCCGACGGCCCACCTCAGGCCCGGCACGTCGCCCGAGCCGAGGCGCAGGACCGCCGCCACCAGCCCGCGCAGCCGCTCGCCCTGTGGCGCCTCGCCGAGGACATGCAGGCCGTCCTTGATCTGGATGTCCTTCACCTCGCAGAGGTAGCCGTCGATGTGGCCGATCAGCTCGGCCACATCGTCCGGGCGGGCCTGCACGCCAAGGTCCGTCTGCAGGTTGGCCCGCTCGATGGCCGACCAGATGCGCGTCGCGAGGGAGGGCAGCTTCGGCGGGTCGAGCACCTCCAGGCGGGCGTACTCGTCGAGCAGCTGCTCGAGCTCGGCCATCTCATCGTAGGTCTCCGCCCGCATCATCGGGGGAACGAGGTGATCGACGATCACCGCGTGCGCGCGGCGCTTGGCCTGGACGCCCTCGCCGGGGTCGTTGACCACGAACGGGTAGACGAGCGGCAGGTCGCCGAGGGCGACGTCCGGCGCGCATCCGGCCGATAGGGCGAGCATCTTGCCGGGGAGCCACTCGAGCGTTCCGTGCTTGCCGAGGTGCACCACCGCGTCGGCGCCCCACGTCCGGTCGAGCCACCAGTAGCAGGCGAGGTAGTGGTGGGCAGGGGGCAGCTCGGGGTCGTGGTAGATCCCGACGAGGTCTTCGCCGTAACCGCGCGGCGGCTGGATGGCGACGAGCACGTTGCCGAGTTCCAGCCCGGCGAACACCAGGTCGTCGCCGTCCACGAAGCGGTCCCCTGGGGGCGGACCCCAGCGCTCCTCGATCGACGCGCGCAGGTCCTGCGGCAGACCCGCGTAGCGCGTCAGGTACTCGGCGACCGGGAGCCGCAGCGGCGAGGCCGCGAGCTGCTCGTCGGTGAGGAAGTCGGCGTCGTGGCCGCCGCCGGCGATGAGGGCGCGCATCAGCTCGTCGCCGTCGCCGAACGGTCGCTCCACCCGCATGCCGTCGGCGGCGAAAGCGTCGAGTAGCCGCAGTGCGCTGGCCGGCGTGTCGAGGCCCACCGCCATGCCGACCCGCGCGTGCCGGGTGGGGAAGTTGGTCAACATGACCGCGACCCGCCGGTCTGCGGGCGGGGTGGAGCGCAGCCGGGCGCTGCGCGCGGCCAGGCGCGCGACGCGGCGGCACCGCTCGTGGTCGGGGACGTACCGCGGCACCGGGACGCCGATCGACGACGCGCCGACCTCGCGCTCCTTGAACGAGATCACGCCGCCCAGCAGGCGCCCGTCGAACTCG
>JBKHVQ010000243.1:0-2500 GCA_046569985.1 Thermoleophilia bacterium
GACCGGGTCGCCGCCGACCTGGGCTTCGACGCCCCCAGTCCCAACAGCCTGGATGCCGTCGGCAGCCGCGACGCGCTCGTCGACTACCTGCACTTCGCCGCGCAACTCGGCGTGCACCTGTCGCGCCTGGGGGCCGAGATCGTGGCCTGGGCCGGCGAGGAGACCGGGTTCATCACGCTCGATGACACCTTCACCTCCGGCTCGTCGATGCTGCCCCAGAAGAAGAACCCCGACGCCGCGGAGCTGGCGCGCGCCAAGGCGCCGCGGCTCGCCGCCGACCTGGCGGGCCTGCTCGGCACGATGGCGGGGCTGCCGCTGGCGTACAACAAGGATCTCCAGGAGGACAAGCCCTACCTGTTCGACGCCGTCGACACCGTCGACCTGCTGGTCCCGGCGATGAGCGGCATGATCGACGGCGCCGTCTTCCGCGCCGATCGCATGGGCGCCGCCGCGGGCGACGGGTTCCTCGCCGCGACCGATCTCGCCGACCACCTGGTGCGCCGCGGGGAGCCGTTCCGGACGGCGCACGAGAAGGTCGGCGGGCTGGTGCGCATCTGCCTGGAGCGCGGCATCGGCCTGCCGCAGGCGGGGCGCGACGAGTTCGCCGAGGCCGGCCTCGACCCGGACGATGTTCCGCCGCTGACCGCCGAGGCGTCGGTGGAGACCAAGGATGTGCCCGGAGGCACCGCGCGAGCACGCGTTCTCGCGCAGATCACCGCGGCGCGGGCCATGGTGGACGCCTGGTGAAGGTCGCCGCGGTCCCCGCTGCACCCGCACCCGTCCCCGGCGCGCCGCTCGACCGCGACTTCTTCTCACGCGACGCGGTCGAGGTGGCTCGCGATCTCGTGGGGTGCGAACTGATCCACGAGGGCGTCGGCGGCACCATCGTCGAGACCGAGGCCTACCGGGAGGACGACCCGGCCTCGCACAGCAGCCGCGGGCCTCGTGGGCGCGCCGCGGTCATGTTCGGGCCGCCCGGCAGGCTGTACGTCTACCGCAGCTACGGGATGCACTGGTGCGTCAACCTGGTGTGTGAGCCCGAGGGCCGCGGAGCGGCCGTGTTGATCCGGGCGCTGGAGCCGACCCGTGGCCTCGATGCGATGCGCGCCCGCCGCGGTGACGGGCGCCCCCTCGCCGCCGGCCCCGGGCGCCTGACCCAGGCGCTCGCGATCGACGGCACCCACAACGGCCGGTCCGCCGTGGGCCCGGATGCCGTGGTCGCCCTCGCGGGCCGCGGTGAGACCCCCCCGCTCGTCAGCGGCCCGCGCATCGGCATCTCGGTCGCCCGCGAGGTGCCGTGGCGCTTCGGCCACGCGGGCTCCCCCCATCTCTCGCGCCCCTTCCCACCCGGAGATGCACCATGAGCACGGACGCCGCGGCCCTCGCCGCCCGAACGGTCGACTGCCTGCCCGAGGGCGGGCTCGCCGCGAAGCTGAAGCAGGGGAGGCCGCTCCGGGTGAAGCTGGGCGTCGATCCGACCGCCCCGGACATCCACCTGGGTCATTCGGTCGTGCTGGGCAAGCTGCGCGAGTTCCAGGATGCGGGGCACACGGCCGTCCTGATCATCGGCGACTGGACGGCACGGGTGGGTGACCCGAGCGGACGCAGCTCCACGCGGCCGGTGCTGGCGGCGGAGGACATCGAGCGCAACGCGCGGTCCTACCGGGAGCAGGCGTTCCGCATCCTGGACCCGGCCCGCACCGAGATCCGGCCGAACGGCGAGTGGTTCGCGGCGATGGGCCTCGCTGAGGTCTTCCGCCTGGCGGCGTCGGCGACGGTGAACCAGCTCCTGCGCCGCAACGATTTCGCCACGCGCTTCGGCGAGGACCGGCCGATCTCGGTCCTGGAGCTCCTCTACCCCCTGATGCAGGCGTACGACTCGGTGATGGTGCGCGCCGATGTCGAGCTGGGCGGAACCGACCAGCTCTTCAACCTGATGCTGGGCCGTGAGATCCAGTCCGCCTACGGCATCGACCCACAGGTCGTCATGACCGTCCCGATCCTTCCGGGCGTCGACGGCGTCCAGAAGATGAGCAAGTCCCTCGGGAACCACGTGGGACTGGCCGACGCCCCGGAGGAGCAGTTCGGGCGGGTGATGAGCATCCCCGACGAGGCGATGGCCGAGTGGTACCGCCTTCTGGCGCCCGCCGCGCCGCCTCCCACCGGCCACCCCGCTGAGGAGAAGCGCCGGCTCGCGCGGCTGATCGTCGACCGTTTCCACGGTGCCGGGGCGGGATCCGCGGCCGAGGAGCACTTCAACCGCGTCGTCCGCGACCGCGAGGCGCCCGACGATGTGCCCACGGTCTGCGTCGCACCGGGCGCCATCCACCTCCCCGCACTGCTCGTCGACCACCTCGGCGTGGCCTCCCGGGGGGAGGCGCGCCGCCTCATCGCGGGCGGAGCGGTCCGCGTCGACGACGAGCCGCTCACAGATCTCGACATCGACGCGGCCACCCTCGACGGCCGCGTGCTCCGGGCGGGCAAGCGCCGCTTCGCCCGG
>JBKHVQ010000244.1:0-4818 GCA_046569985.1 Thermoleophilia bacterium
CGCACGCCATCAGCGCCAGCATCCCCCCCATCGACGAGCCCCGGACGCCCAGGTCGCGGTGCCCGCGCCCGGCCAGGTGCGCGATCGCCGCGTGGACGTCGTCGAGGCAGCCCTCGTCGAGTTCCCCCGCGCTGTCGCCGTGCCCGCGCAGGTCGAGCGCGAGCGCCGCCAGGCCGGCCCGCGACAGGGCGGCGCCCATGTCGCGGTGGTTGTCCTTGCGGCTGCCGAGACCCGGCACGATCACCACCCCCGGGCGCCCGGCCGGAGCCTCCCAGAGGAGGGCCGCGAGCTGCGGTCCGCCGGGGGCTCTGAGGGCGATCCGGGAGGGTCTGGTCATCGCGCAAGGATATGTCTCGGGCGGGCCGTGTCTGGTACCGTCCCGCGCGCCGATGCTGCCACTCCATCAGGTCTTGCCCCCCTCCGCCGACATCACGCCCGAGGGGCACCTGTCGCTCGGCGGGTGCGATGTCGTCGGCCTCGCCGAGGAGTTCGGGACGCCGCTCGTCATCTACGACGAGGGCGCCCTGCGCGCCGTCGCGCGCGCCTACCGCGACGCCCTCGATCGCAACGCTCCGGGCGGCGAGGTGATCTACGCCAGCAAGGCCTACTTCGGCCTCGCGATGCTGCGCCTCGCGCGCGAGGAGGGGCTGTCCGTCGATGTCGCCTCCGGCGGCGAGCTGTACGCGGCCCTGCATGCCGGGTTCCCGCCCGAGCGCATCCACATGCACGGCAACGCCAAGTCACCCCACGAACTCGACGAGGCGCTCGCGGCCGGCGTGGGGACGATCATCGTCGACAACCTCGACGAGATCGCCACCCTCGACCGCCTCGCCGGTGCCCGCGGCGTCCGACAGCGGGTGCTCGTGCGCGTCACGCCGGGGGTCAAGCCCTCGACGCACAGCTACATCTCCACCGGGCAGCTCGACTCGAAGTTCGGGTTCTCGATCGTCGGCGGTGCGGCGGCGGACGCCGTGGCGCGGGCGCGTGCGGCGGTCAACCTCGATCTCGCCGGCCTGCACTGCCACATCGGGTCGCAGCTGTTCGACCTCTCGGCCTATCCCGCGGCCGCGGCGATCCTCGCCGATTTCGCCGCTGAGGTGGGCGGGGATGACCTCACCACCATGGACATGGGCGGCGGCCTCGGCATCGCCTACGCCCAGGCCGACGAGCCGGCCTCGGTCGAGACCCTCATCGAGACGATCGTCGACGCCGTGCGCGGCGAGTGGGGCCGGGTGGGCCTCCCCGAGCCGAGGATCATGGTGGAGCCGGGGCGCAGCATCGTCGGCCGCGCGGGTGTGACGGTGTACCGCGTGATGGCAACAAAGCAGGTGCCGGGCATCCGCCGCTATGTCGCCGTCGACGGCGGCATGAGCGACCTGCTGCGCCCGATGCTCTACGGCGCCGTCTACGAGAGCCTGCTCGCGAACCGCCCCGACGCCGAGCCCGACGGCTCAGTCCGCCTCGTGGGCAAGCACTGCGAGAGCGGCGATATCCTGATCTCAGAGGCCGCCCTGCCCACCGCGGCGCTCGGCGATCTCGTCTGCCTGCCCGCCACCGGGGCCTACGGGGTCTCGATGGCCTCGAACTACAACGGGGTCACCCGCCCCGCGGTCGTCTTCGTCGACGGCGGGCAGGCGCGGCTCGTCACCCGCCGCGAGACCTACGCCGACATCGTGGCGCGCGACCTGTGACCGGCCCGGTGAGCGAGCCGGTGCGCATCGGCCTCCTGGGCTGCGGCACGGTGGGCCAGGCCGTGGTGCGCACCCTCAGCCAGGACGGCGCCACCATCGCGCGCGCATCCGGTCACCGCCTCGAGGTCGGGCCGATCCTGGTGCGCGACACCGGCCGCCCGCGCCCGGGCGTCGACCCGGCGCTGCTGACCGACGACCCCGCGCGCGTGATCGACGACCCCGATGTGCAGGTGATCGTCGAGGTGATGGGCGGCGTCGAGCCCACCTTCGAGTATCTGCGCCGCGCCCTGGGCCGGGGCGTCTCGGTGGTGACCGCCAACAAGCAGCTCATCGCCCGCCACGGGCCCGAGCTGTTCCAGATCGCCCAGGCCGCCGGGGCGGAACTGCGCTTCGAGGCCTCGGCGTGCGCGGCGATCCCCGTCATCAAGGTGCTGCGCGAGTCGCTGCTCGCGGCCCAGATCACCGCCGTGACCGGCATCGTCAACGGCACCACCAATTTCATCCTCACCGAGATGGCCCGCGCCGGCCTGCCGTACGACGCGGCCCTCGCGCAGGCTCAGGAGCTGGGCTACGCCGAGGCCGACCCCACCGACGATGTCGGGGGCGCCGACGCGGCGGCGAAGATGGCGATCCTGTCGTCCATCGCCTTCCACTCGCGCGTGGGGATCGACGATGTTCCCTATGAGGGCATCGACCGCCTGCAGGCTGAGGATCTCGCCCAGGCGGACGCGCTCGGCTTCGTCGTGAAGCTGCTCGGCGTCGCCCGCCTCTCCGACGGCGGCGTGAGCGTGCGGGTGTACCCGGCCCTGGTCTCCAAGGGGCACCGGCTCGCCGCGATCGGCGGGCCGGACAACGCGGTGCTGGTGGAGTCGCGCACCACGGGCGAGCTGATGCTGGTGGGCCCGGGCGCGGGCGGCGACGCCACCGCCTCGGCGGTGGTGGCCGACATCCTGTCGATCCTCGGCACCCATCAGGGCTCGTTCCTGCACAACGCGCTGGCCGACTCGGGCCGCCCGGTTCTGCCGGCCGACGAGGTCTCCTCGGCCTTCTATGTGCGCATGTCGGTGACCGACCGGCCCGGCGTGCTCGCGCGCGTCGCGTCGGTCTTCGGCGACGAGGGCCTGTCGATCCGCACCGTGCTGCAGAGCGGCACCGGCGACGCCGCGCGGCTGGTCCTCGTGCTGCACGAGGGCGTGGAGGGCCGGATGCGGCGCGCACTCGGGACGGTCCGCGCGCTGGATGACGTGCGCGGCGAGCCCGTGATGCTGCGGGTGCTCGGAAGCGGCGAGGGGCAGCTGTGATCGCGCTCATCGACAAGTACCGCGAGTTCCTGCCCGTCGACGACAGCACCCCGATCATCTCGCTGGGGGAGGGCAACACCCCGCTGGTGCCCCTCCATCGGCTCTCGGAGCGCTTCGGCGTGGAGCTGTACGCCAAGTACGAGGGGATGAACCCCACCGGCAGCTTCAAGGACCGCGGCATGTGCATGGCCATCACCAAAGCCGTCGAGGAGGGCGCCCGCGCGGTGATCTGCGCCTCGACCGGCAACACCTCCGCCTCGGCCGCCGCGTACGCGGCGAAGGCGGGCATCACGGCGGCCGTGGTGATCCCCGAGGGCAAGATCGCCGCCGGCAAGCTCGCCCAGGCGCTCATCTACGGCGCGCAGGTCCTCTCGCTCGACGGCAGCTTCGACGATGCGCTCACCGTGGTGCGCGAGCTGGCCGATCGGCACCCGATCGCCCTGGTCAACTCGGTCAACGAGTACCGCATCGACGGTCAGCGCACCGGCGCCTTCGAGATCTGCGACGACCTGGGCGACGCCCCCGACGCGCTCTGCATCCCGGTCGGGAACGCCGGCAATATCAACGCCTACTGGCTCGGCTTCAAGCAGTACCGTGAGGCCGAGCGCAGCCGGTCGCTGCCGCGCCTCTACGGCACCCAGGCGGCCGGGGCAGCGCCCCTCGTGCTCGGCCACACGGTCGCGAAGCCCGAGACCATCGCGACCGCGATCCGCATCGGCAACCCGGCGCGCGGGGCTCAGGCCCTGGCGGCGATGGAGGAGTCGGGCGGAAACGTGATGGCCGTGACCGACGACGAGATCCTGGCGGCCTACCGGATGCTGGCCTCCCGGGAGGGCATCTTCTGCGAGCCGGCCTCCGCGGCCTCCGTGGCGGGGATGATCAAGCGGATCGACTCGGGCGACCTGCGCCCCGGCGATCGCGTCGTCTGCGTGCTGACCGGCCACGGGCTCAAGGACCCCGACACGGCGATCGCCAACTCGGAGGGCGTCCACAAGCTGCCCGCCACCGTCGCGGCCGTCGAGAAGGCGCTCTTCGGTGGCTGACGAGTCCCCGGGGCTCGAAGCGCTCACCGTCAGCGCCCCGGCCACCTCGGCGAACCTCGGCCCCGGCTTCGACTGCCTGGGTGTCGCGCTCGACCTCGGCAACGCCGTCGTGATCCGCCGCCGCCCCGGCCCGCTCGCGGTGCGCGTCACCGGCGAGGGCGCGGGTGAGCTCGCCGAGGATGCGTCGAACCTGGTCTGCCGCGTCCTCGCGACCGGTCTGGCCAGCCTCGACGGCCTCGAGATCGAATGCCGCAACCGCATCCCGCTGGGTCGCGGCCTCGGTTCGTCGGCGGCCACCGTCTGCGCCGGCCTGGTGGCGGCCAACGCCCTCGGAGGCCTGCGCTGGAGCCCCGACGATCTGCTGCGTCGCGCCACCGAGCTGGAGGGGCACGCCGACAATGCCGCCGCGTGCCTCAACGGCGGCCTGGTGGCGGTGGCCGACGGGCCGATCGCGCGCCAGGTGACCGTGCCCGACGAACTCGGTTTCGTGGTGGTGATCCCCGAGGAGCGCATCTCCACCGACGACGCCCGGCAGGCCATGCCCGCCGAGGTGTCGCTGGGCACCGCCGCGAGCACTCTCGGTCACGCTGTCGGGCTGGTGATGGCCCTCACCGAGGGCGACCTGGACGCCCTCGCCGACCACCTCGGCGCCGACGCCCTGCATGAGCCCTACCGGGCGCCGCTGATCCCCTCCTTCGATGTCCTGCGCGGCCTGGTGGACCGCCGCGAGTGCCTCGGCGCCACGATCTCCGGCTCCGGGCCGAGCGTGCTGCTGTGGTGCCG
>JBKHVQ010000245.1:0-6401 GCA_046569985.1 Thermoleophilia bacterium
CCGCCAGCTCACCGAGCCGATCGACCGGCTGCTGGCCGAGGGCTGAGCGTCCCGCGGGCGGTCACTGCGCCGCCATCCGGGGGCGCCGGCGCGCATTCTCCATGGCGACCGCCGCGGCCAGGATCACCGCGACCACGATCACAGTGGCGAGGGCGTCGACGGTGCCCGCCAGGAACAGGGCGACGCCCATTATCGCCACGCCGGCGACGGCGCGCTCCGCCAGCAGCGTGCGCGCGGTACGCGCGTTGCCCGCGATGAAGCCCGTCAGGAAGAGGCCGATCCCGAGAGAGACCGCGAGCCGTCCGAAGCTGTCGAGGGGATCGCCCGGGTGCGCGACCGCCTCCTCCACGCCGACCGCGAACACGACCGTGCCGGCCACGATCGGCAGGTGCGCGAATGTGAAGATGTCGCGCGCGAGGCGCCCGCGGCGCCGCGGGTCGGGCTCCGAGGCCAGGCGACGCTCGGCGGCCCCGTGGACCCAGTCGAAGTAGGCCCACCACAGCGTCGCCGTGACGGCGAAGGCCGCGAGCACCGTGGCGATCAGCGCCGCCGAGGGGCCGATCTCCGAGGCGACCAGGCCGACGGCGATGATCGACTCGCCGAGCGCGATGATCACGAACAGGGCATGGCGCTCGGCGAAGTGCGTCGCCGACACCGCGAACTCGCCGCGGCCGGCCAGGATCACGCTGACGATGTCCGCGACGACCGCCGCGCCGAGGAACCACGGGCGCGCGTCCTCGGGCGCGAACCCGCCCGCGAGCACCAGCGCCGGGCCCACCAGCGCCCCGGGCAGGTAGCCCGCCAGGGCTGCGCGGTAGGCCGCGTCGCGCCGCACGCCGACCCAGTAGAGGGCGAGGCCCCCCAGCCGCACCGCCACGTAGGGCACCGCGAACCAGGCGCCGGTGCCCTCCAGCGCGCCGGGGATCGCGATGGCCGCGACCAGCATCGCCCCGGCGACCGCGAGCAGAGCGACCCGCACCGGGCGGCGCTCGATGTCGATGGCGTTCGCCGCCCACGTGTACTGCGACCAGGCCCACCAGACGAGCCACATCACGAAGCCCGCGGAGATCCACCCTTCGAGCGAGTGGTCGGAGTGCAGAAGACGGGCGATCTGGGTGACCGCGAAGACGAACACGAGGTCGAAGAAGAGCTCGAGGAAGGATGCGCGCTTCGCCGCGGCGATCGTGCTCATGCGGGGTCCCTCCGGGGCGTGGCCACCTGGCGCACCGGATAATACCTTGAACTCAAGACACATGCCCGGCGGCCCGCGCCGGGCATGTACTCAGTCATGTGTCGCGAGGCGCCCCAGACCGCCGAGCGCGGCGACGACCGCCGCCGCCATCGCCACGTACAGCCCGACATGGCGCGAGAGGAGCTCGGCCGGATCGGGAAGCACCACCAGCCGGAAGCCGACCAGCGCCGCGGCCACCACGGCCGCGACGACGATCGCCCAGGCCAGCGCCAGGCGCACCGGCGCGTCGAGCCGCACCATCGCGCGGTCGGCGAGCAGCAGCGCGCCGGCGGCGAGGGCGATGATCACGCCCAGGACCATCGCGACGCGCGCGAACGCGGTTGCATCCCAGCCGCTCAGGGTGCCGGCCTCGAACGGCGGGGCGATGTTCACCGAATACCAGGGCAGGAAGACCGACCCCGCCAGCGCCAGGCCCCCGACGAACGCCGCGTAGACGGGCAGCGTCGAGCCGCCGCCGCGCGTCGTCGGCCCGGGCGCGGTCACGACTGCGCGACCGCCGCCGCCACCACGACCGGGATCCAGATGGCCAGGGCCGCGGCACCGCACCCGATGGTCGCGCGCAAACGGCGCGCGATCGAGGGATCGGCCCGCCCCTCCGAGACCGCCTGCAGCCCCAGCGACCCCATCGTGATCGCGACGACCGAGGCGAGCAGGGGCAGCACCAGGAAGCCCGCGGCGAGGCCGGCGACGCCGAGCGCGAGGGCGACGGCCGCCATGCCCGCCCCGGCGGGTCGCGCCGCGGCGGCCGCTGCGGGGGGAGGTTGAGGAGCGGAGGTGCTCACGGGCGCGGAGGATAGCGGCGCGATGAGCGGCGCAGGCGACCGGGGGCGGCCCGCCGGAGGCCCCCGCGGGCGCTGGTAGGGTGCCGTGCCCGTGAGCCGACATCCCGACTTCTTCATCCTGGGTGCCCCCAAGTGCGGCACCACCGCCCTGGCCGAGTACCTCCGCCAGCACCCGCGGGTCTTCATGTCGAGCCCGAAGGAGCCGCACTACTTCTGCGACGACTTCGACTACTACTACGCTCCCGGGCAGCGCTCCCTCGATCACTACCTGCGCCTCTTCGACGATGCCGACGACACGCACCTGGCCGTCGGCGAGGCGTCGGTCTGGTACCTCTACTCGCGGACCGCCGCGGCCAACATCTCGGCCTTCGCGCCCGATGCCCGCGCCATCGTGATGGTGCGGAACCCGCTCGAGCTCGTGCCCTCGCTGCACGGCCAGCTTCTCTACGAGGTCGACGAGGACGTGCGCGATCCCGCCGCTGCCTGGGCCCTGCAGGGCGCGCGCGCCCGCGGCGAGCACCTGCCGCCCGGGGTGCGCGTGCCGGCGTTCCTGCAGTACGGCGCGGCGGCCTCGCTCGCCGGCCAGATCGAACGCGTCTACGCGTCCATCCCCCGGGAGCGCGTGCTCGTGATCGTCTTCGACGACCTCCGCGCGGACGCGGGAGCCGTCTACCGGCGCGCCCTCGAGTTCCTCGGTGTGCCCGACGACGGCCGCAGCGACTTCCCGCGGGTCAATCCCAACACGGTTCACCGGGCCCCGGCCGTCGCCCGCCTGACCCAGCGCCCCCCGAAGGCGGCGCTCGCCACCGCCCGCGCGGTGAAGCGCGTCACCCGGGTGCGGCGCCTCGGGATCCTGGACCGGGTGCGGGCACGCAACCGCGTCGAGGCGGAACGCGCGCCGCTGGACCCGGCGTTCCTCGACGAGATGGCGGCGTACTTCCGCGACGACGTCGCGCGCCTCTCGGAACTCGTCGGCCGCGACCTCACCCATTGGACCGCGCGGCACGGTGGTACGCTCGCGCAAGAGACCTGAGACGCCGAAGGAGTCCGTTCACATGGGGACCTACATCCTCCTCAGCACGCTGAGCCCGCACGGTGTCGGCACGATCAAGGCCAACCCCGATCGCATCAAGGAGGTCAACTCCGAGATCGAGCAGATGGGCGCCCGCGTCGTCTCGCAGTGGGCGGTGCTTGGCCCCTACGACTTCGTGAACATCGTCGAGGCCCCCGATGAGAAGGTCATCGCCCGGGTGTCCGTCGAGCTCGCCGCGCGCGGCACGCTCCACATCCAGACGCTGACGGCGATCCCGGTGGACGAGTTCCTGACGCTGATGAAGTGAGTGACACTCCGGCCGGCGGCGGCGCTCCCGTGCGCTGGCGCGTCGAGGTGCTCATCCCCGCCCATCGCATCGTCCTCGGGGTGGCCGCCGGCGAGGTGTTCGAGGTCGCGGCGGGCGGGTCGGCGGCCACCTTCCGCGGCTACCGCGCGCTGGACCTGCCCGGAGTGGTGCACGGCATGATCGCCTGGCCGAACACGGTGCTGCTGAGCGGCCCCGAGCACGTGGTCGTCGATCCCGGCTACGCCACCCAGGGGGACATGCTCGCCCAGGCCCTCGCGGTGCGCGGCATCGCGACCGACGACGTGCGGACCGTCGTGATGACCCACCTGCACTCCGATCACGTCTCGGCGCTCCCCCAGCTCGGCCGGGTCGACCTGCACGCGCATGAGATCGAACTGAACTCGCCGCATGCCCGCGCGGGGCGTGGCTGGCGCGACGCCGCCCGCGAGCACGCCTTCACCGGAGCCGAGGGCGAGGTGCTGCCCGGTATCCGCTTCATCCACACCCCGGGGCACACCGACGGCCACGTCGCCCTCTTCGTCGAGACGGACGAGGGTGAGGTGGCGATCGTCGGCGACACCCTCGGACCGGACCCCGCCTGGTTCGCAGACATGGACCTGCCCGCCGCGCATCCGCGCCGTGAGGAGCACCTGAACGCGTTCCGCGCGATCGCGGCCCGCCGGCCCGCGCGCGTCATCCCCGGGCACTACCCGCCGTTCTGAGGCGACCGGCGGAAGGAAACGGCCGCCGGCCGAGGTAGGTTAGGGCCATCCGTCCTCTTTCCGGCGGCCGTTCGGCTGCCCAGCTCAGGAGCGCAACGTGAACACTGGAAGCCTCACTCGAGAGCACAAGCTGCTCGTCGCGGCGGGCGCCAACGTCCTCTTCGTCATCAGCCTCTTCATCGACTGGTACGGGAGCGGTGGCTTCGGCATCTCAGGAATGGACGCGCTGCCCTCGGCGTGGATCTTCCTCATCTTCGGCATCGCGGCGGCGATCCTCTTCGTCGCCGAGGCCTTCAACTTCGAGCTGCCCCCGCCGATCAACCCGGTCCTGTGGGGCACCTACCTCACATCGGTGCTGGCCATCATCTCCATCGCCTGGTTCCTCGAGGGCGGCGGCGGACGCGAGTTCGGGCTCATACTCGCCTTCATCGTGACCATCATCGGCACGATCGCCGCGGTGCTCGCCGCGCGCGACCGGGCATAGGGGCGCGATAGTCTCCACGGTCTCCATCCGCCACAGAGGGAGCGCTCATGGGTCTCATGGACAAGCTGAAGGACACGGCGCAGAAGGGCATGGACGTCGCCCAGAAGGGCATGGACGACGCCAAGGAGAAGGCCTCCGAGCTGTCGCTCAAGCGGAAGTTCAACGGCCTGGCCGAGGAACTCGGGACGCTGATCTTCCGCCAGCGCGAGGGTGAGAACGGCCTCGAGTCCGAGATCGACCGCGTGATGGGCGAGATGCGCGAGGTCGCCGCGCAGCTCGAGGCGGAGGACTCCGAGTAGCGCCACTGGCCCCCGGCGGACCCCACGTCCGCCGGGACCGCGCTCAGCGCCTGAGCGCCACCGTGCGCACAAGGCCGGACCGGCCGAAGGCGCTCGCCGCGACGACCTCCACCCGGTGGACGCCCGCTACCGGCTTCCCGCGGTGGCGGCGGTTCCACACGATGCGCGTCGTCCCGGCCCGCGCCGGGCGGTTGCGGGCAAGCACGGCGACGACGCGGCCCGAGGCGTTGCGCACGAGCACCGACACGCGCGCCGGGCGCTGCAGGCGGAAGCCGACCGTCACGCGCGCGCGGGCGCCCCGGCCGCTGGGCCGCGCCGTGAGCGCGCCGAGGGTGCGGTCGACGATGACCCGCCGCCTCAGCTCCATCTCGGGCGTCCCGTCCCGGGGCGTCATGCGGGCCACGATGACGTAGATGCCGTCACGCAGCCTGAGCTTGCGGGGGTCGATCAGCACCCGGGCCGAGCTGCCCCCGAGGTCGCCGGCCCAAAGAGAGCGCGCGGGCCGGCCGCTTCGATGGACGATCGCGAGGCGCACGCGGCCGGCGACCGGGGTGCGCACCGTCGCGAGGGCCGCGTCGCCGACCCGGTCGGCGTTCGGCGAGATGCGGTCGGGCAGTTCGTCGAGGAGCAGGCCCCGGTAGTCGACGGTGAAGACGGTCGCCAGGCTGCGCGGGCTGCCGGCGGACGCGACGAGCGGCCGGGTGCCGAGCGCCATCTGCGCGCTGCCCCCCGCGTCCATGGCCACCGCGACCCGGGCCCCGAGCTCCGACATCAGGCGGGCCTGCTCGGCGGCGGTGATGCCCGGGCTCCCCTGCGGGGCGCCCTCGGCGGTGACCAGCAGGATCGTCCCGTCGCCGGTCTGGCCGACCGCGGTGCGCGTCGTCCTCGTACCGGTCTGCGCTGAGGAAAGGCCCTCGCCGGAGTTCACCACGGGGGCGCCGTCGCGCACCAGCAGCGGGCCGCCGCCGATGGCGCTGATCGCCTCGGGCGACAGCGGCTCCTGCCCAGGCAGGGACACCAGCCCCGGCGTGACCGCGACCCGCATCCCGAGGCTGAGGTCGCGCGCGATCGTGCGGCCCGACGAGCCGACGCCGGTGAGCACGACATGGCCGCGGCCGATCGTCATGCCCCCGCCGGAGCGTTCATCGATGACGACCCCGGTGACGGGCACCCCGGGCGCCAGCGGGGTGTCGGCGTCGAGCCGCACGCGCACCTCCCATCGCGAGGCGCCCACGGGGGTCGTCCGCTGCCCGTAGGCGGCCGTGTAGAGGATGGCCTCCGCCTCGCGCTGGGCGGATCGGTTCACGCCCTGGAAGTTCCGCAGCGGGAAGCGCTGGAGCGCGTCCGGGTCGACGGCCTGCCAGCGCCCGCTCAGCGACAGCACGGCGGCGTCGAGCAGGCCGTCCGAGCGGATGATCAGGGCCGAGCGACTCGGCTCGGGCTCCTTGATCAGGTGACCGTCGATCAGCACGACCCCGCTGGGGTTGCCGGTCGTGAAGTTGAAGAAGTCGCCGTTGACGCC
>JBKHVQ010000246.1:0-3675 GCA_046569985.1 Thermoleophilia bacterium
CACCCAAACATGTCGTGCGACAGATTGCCATGGGGGTGAGGTTTGGTATTGCGTCACACTTGTCACGAGGCGGCGCGACGACGGGGCGCGTCTCTACACTCCCAGGGATGAGTGCCGCACCCAGCGACCGCCAGCGCAACGTGATCCGGGTGGTGGGCGCCCGGGAGCACAACCTCCGGGACGTGACGGTCGAGATCCCCCGCGATCGGCTGATCGTGATCACGGGCCTGTCGGGCAGCGGCAAGTCGAGCCTCGCTTTCGACACCCTCTACGCGGAGGGGCAGCGGCGCTATGTCGAGAGCCTGTCGGCCTACGCGCGCCAGTTCCTCGGCCAGATGGACAAGCCGGATGTCGACCACATCGACGGGCTGTCGCCCGCGATCTCGATCGACCAGAAGACGACCAGCCGCAATCCGCGTTCCACCGTCGCCACCGTCACGGAGATCTACGATTACCTGCGCGTGCTCTACGCGCGGGTGGGCGAGCCGCACTGCCCGGTGTGCGGTCGCCCCATCGCGGGGCAGAGCGTCGAGCAGATCGCCGACCAGGTGCTCGGCCTCGATGAGGGCGTCCGCTTCATGGTGCTGGCGCCGGTGGTGCGCGGCCGGAAGGGTGAGCACCGCGAGATCCTCGAGAGCCTGCGCGCCGAGGGGTTCTCCCGCGTCCTCGTCGACGGCGAGATGCACGCCATCGACGAGGTCCCCCCTCTCGACAAGAAGTTCAGCCACACCATCGACGCCGTGGTCGACCGCCTCGTGATGAAGGACGACCTGCGCCGGAGGCTCACGGACAGCCTCGAAACGGCGACGCGCCTGTCGGACGGCCTGGTGCGCATCGAGGAGGTCCCCCGGCGAGGCTCCGATGCCACGGAGGCCTCACCGCGCACCTGGACCTACTCCGAGCGTTTCGCCTGCCCCGAGCACGGCGCGTCGCTGCCGGAACTGGCCCCGCGGGTGTTCTCCTTCAACTCGCCCCACGGGGCGTGCGCGCAGTGCACGGGCCTCGGCTTCATGTCGGAGGTCGACCCGGATCTCGTGGTCGACCCCGAGCGCTCGCTGGCCGAAGGCGCGATCCTGCCCTGGACCGATCGCACCACCGACTACTACGACCTGCTGCTGAGCGCGATCACCGACGACCGCGGGATCGACCTCCACGTGCCCTGGAAGGACCTGCCGGCCGGCGAGCGCGACCTGCTGCTGCACGGGCCTCCCCGCCGTCAGCGCATCCACCTGGGCGCGCGCAAGAAGGGGGGCGGCAGCTGGGGCTGGTTCGAGGGGGTCGTGCCGCAGTTGCGCCGCCAGCACACCACCTCGATGTCGCAGGCCGTGCGCGAGAGCGTCGAGCAGTTCATGTCGCTGCGCCCCTGCACGGCATGCGACGGCGCGCGCCTGAAACCCGAGGTGCTCGCCGTCACCGTCGGGGGGCGCAGCATCAGCGGCCTCTGCGAGCTCGCGGTGGGGGACGCCCTCGACGCCCTCGATCGGCTGCGACTCACGCCGACCCAGGCGATGATCGGCGAGCGCGTCATCCAGGAGGTGCGCGAGCGCCTGCGCTTCCTCGACGATGTGGGGCTGGGCTACCTGACCCTCGCGCGCGCCGCGGGCACCCTCTCCGGCGGCGAGGCGCAGCGGATCCGGCTCGCCACCCAGATCGGCTCCGGTCTGGTCGGCGTGCTCTACATCCTCGACGAGCCGTCGATCGGCCTGCACCAGCGCGACAACCGGCGCCTCATCGGCACCCTCGAGCGGTTGCGCGACCAGGGCAACACGGTGCTGGTGGTCGAGCACGACGAGGACATGATCCGCACCGCCGACCATGTCGTCGACATGGGGCCGGGCGCCGGCGGCCACGGCGGCCGCGTTGTCGCGGAGGGAGATGTGCCGGCCCTCGAGGCGGCCCCCGAGTCGGTGACCGGGGCGTTCCTTTCGGGCCGCCGGGCGGTGCACGTTCCGCCGGTGCGGCGCGAGCCACGCGGATGGCTCACCGTGCGCGGCGCGCGCGAGAACAACCTGCGCGGCATCGATGCCGCGTTCCCCGTCGGGGCGCTCACCTGCGTGACCGGCGTGTCGGGGTCGGGGAAGAGCACGCTGGTCAACGAGGTCCTCCTGAAGGCGCTCACGGGCCGCCTCGGCCGCAAGCCGACCCGTCCCGGTGCGCACGCCTCCATCGAGGGACTCGAGCACTTCGACAAGGTGATCGACATCGACCAGTCGCCCATCGGGCGGACACCGCGCAGCAACCCGGCCACCTACACCGGCGTCTTCGATCACATCCGCCAGCTCTTCTCGCAGACGCAGGAGGCCCGGGCGCGCGGCTACGGGCCGGGCCGCTTCAGCTTCAACGTGAAGGGCGGGCGCTGCGAGGCCTGCAAGGGCGACGGCACGATCACCATCGAGATGCATTTCCTCCCGGACGTCTATGTCCCGTGCGAGGTGTGCGGCGGGGCCCGCTACAACCGTGAGACCCTCGCCGTCCACTACGGCGGGCGGACGATCAGCGAGGTTCTGGGACTGTCGGTCGAGGAGGCAGTCGAGGTCTTCTCGAAGGTGCCGCGCATCCACCGGCGCCTGCGGACGCTGCACGATGTCGGCCTCGACTATGTCCGCCTGGGGCAGCCCGCCACGACGCTGTCGGGGGGTGAGGCGCAGCGCGTCAAGCTGGCGGCCGAACTGTCGAAGGTCGCGACCGGGCGCACGCTGTACGTTCTGGACGAGCCGACGACTGGCCTGCATTTCGCCGATATCGAGAAGCTGCTGGAGGTCATCCAGCGTCTCGTCGACCAGGGGAACACGGTGGTGGTGATCGAGCACAACCTCGATGTGATCAAGTGCGCAGACTGGGTGATCGACCTCGGGCCCGAGGGCGGGGCCGGCGGGGGGGACCTGATCGCGAGCGGCACCCCCGAACAGGTCTCGGAGACCCCCGGCTCGCACACCGGCGAGTACCTGGCTCCGCTGCTCGCCCGCACGCCGGCGGGGGTCGCCTGATGGGCACGACCGCCCCGTTCCCCAAGGAGGCCGACGAGCGCGGGCGCTTCGTGCGCCAGGAGAGCCGCTTCCGCGAGTGGGTGACCGCCGACGGCTCATCGCCCCACCCGGCCGAGGCCGGCCGCTACCACCTATATGTCTCATACGCCTGCCCGTGGGCGCATCGCACGATCATCGTGCGTCGCCTGAAGGGGCTTGAGGGTGTCATCGGGCTGTCGGCCGTCGACCCGGTGCGCGACGAGCGCGGCTGGGCGTTCACCGGTGAGCGCCGCTGCGGCCCGGACCCCGTGAACGGCTTCCGCTTCCTGTCGGAGGCCTATGCCGCCTCCGATCCGTCCTTCGACGGCCGCGTCACGGTGCCGGTGCTGTGGGACACGCTGACCGGGCGCATCGTCAGCAACGAGTCGGCCGACATCATCCGCATGCTGAACTCGGCCTTCGACGAGTGGGGCGACCCGGGGGTCGATCTCTACCCGGCGGATCTGCGTGGCGAGATCGACGCCGTGAACGCGCGCGTGTACCGCGATGTCAACGACGGGGTCTACCGCTCAGGCTTCGCCGCGAGCCAGGACGCCTACGAGGAGGCGGTGCTCCCGCTGTTCGCGACGCTCGACTGGCTCGATGAGCGCCTCGCGCGGCAGCGCTACCTGGTGGGCGGTCGCATCACCGAGGCCGACTGGCGCCTGTT
>JBKHVQ010000247.1:0-1695 GCA_046569985.1 Thermoleophilia bacterium
GGCGACGCCGTCCGCACCACGGTCGAGCAGAACATCGTGCTGCGCTGGGTCGCCGAGGGCGACCTGCCCGACCTGTACCGCGACCTCCGGGCCATCGACCTCGCCGCCCCCGGGGCCGAGACGATCGTCGATGTGACCTCCTGCCCGGGCACCGACACCTGCAAGCTGGGCATCGCCTCCTCGCGCGGCCTGGCGGGCGAGCTGCGCTCGCGCCTGTCGGCGCGCCGGTTCGAGATGGATGAGGCCGTCCGCGGCCTGCGCATCAAGGTGAGCGGCTGCTTCAACTCCTGCGGCCAGCACCATGTCGCAGATATCGGCTTCTTCGGGAACAGCCGCAAGATCGACGGCCGCACCGTGCCGCACTTCCAGGTCATCCTCGGCGGCCGCTGGCGTGACAACGCCGGCTCGTACGGCCTCGCGATCGGCGCGATCCCGTCGAAGCGCATCCCCGAGGTGGTCGACACGATCACGACGGCGTTCGTGGCGGGGCGCGAGGGCGAGGAGAGCTTCCAGGACTGGATCTCGCGCCTCGGCAAGAAGGAGCTGGCGGCCCTGATCGCCGACCTGAAGACCGTGCCGTCGCGCGAGGACGACCCCTCGCCCTACACCGACTGGGGTGACGCCCGCGAGTTCACGATGGGCGACATGGGCATCGGCGAGTGCGCGGGCGAGGTCATCGACAAGACCGAGCTCGAGCTGAGCTTCGCCGAGAGCATCGTCTTCGACGCCTCGGTCGCGCTGGAGGACGGCGACCTGGCGCGCGCCGACGAGCGCGCGTACGCGGCCATGCTCACCGCCGCGCAGGCCCTGGTGCGCAGCGAGTTCCCCAATGTCGCCGACGACCCCGATGCGATCGTGGACGAGTTCAGGGAGCGCTTCTACGACACCGAGCGCTTCTTCGACCGATTCGCGAAGGGGCGTTTCGCGCATCCGCTGTTCGACCGCCACGCCGACGGCCCGGTCGCCTCCAACCCGGAGTCGGTCCGCGAACTGGTGGAGGAGGCGCAGTTGTTCATCGACGCCGTGCACGCCCTCGAGATCCGCGAGTCCGGCGCGCAGTCGGCGCTCGTCTAGGAGCCGCAGATGAGCTCGACCGCAACCGAACTCGACATCCACCGCCTCGGCGCGAAGCTCTTCGCCGCGAATCCCGAGGTCGTCGACGGGGACGCCTACATCGGGATCTTCCACCGTTGGATCCAGGCCCGCGACCTCGACGGCACGCCGATCGATGTCGCCGACTACAAGCACGTGCCCAAGGGCCCGGGGATCATGCTGATCTCGCACGAGGCCGACCGCAGCCTCGACTTCGCCGACGGCCGGCCCGGGGCGGTCTACCAGCGCAAGCGCGACCTCACCGGCTCGCTGGAGGACCGCCTGGCGGCGGTGATCGGCGCGGCCGACGCCACCGCGGATCGCATCGAGGGCGAGGAGGACGCCGCCGGCGTGCGCTTCGACCGCGACGAGATCGAACTGCGCTTCCACGACCGGCGCCTCGCGCCGAACAGCGACGCGGGTCTCGCCCTCGTGGAGGACGCCGTCCGCTCCGCCCTGGCGCAGGTGCGTCCCGGCCATGCGGCCGCGATCGCGCGGGCCGAGGCCGACCCGCGCGCCCCGCTCACCCTGCGGGTGACGCTCTCCGGAACGTGCCGCGGGGCCCGCGCCGGGTGGGCGCGGGCCCCGCGAGGGGGGGAGACG
>JBKHVQ010000248.1:0-5549 GCA_046569985.1 Thermoleophilia bacterium
TCGAAGGCCTCGGCGAGTTCGCGGACGGTCTGGCGGCGGAAGGCGTTGAGCCGGTCGGGGCGGTTGATGGTGATCGTCGCCCGACCGGCGCCGGTCTCATAGAGGACATCCTCGAATGACTCGCTCATCTGCGCTTCCTCCCGGTGAACGGGCGCCGCACTTGAGCGTGCCCCCTGGCGGCCGGTAGCTTACGTGCGTGAGCTACCGGTTACAACAGCACGTCACGGCTCGCCCGCCCCACCCCGCGAAAGGTTCATCCGGATGACCCCACCCATCGACACGCAGGCGCTTCTCGCGGCCACGCCGGCGGGTCTGGACGACGCGCTCGCCTACCCGCTGTTCTCGTCCATCTTCGACCGCAAGAGCCGCCGCATGGCGCTCGGCATGGAGATGACCGGCACGCTCGAGTATTCGAGCCCCTACGAGCCGGTTCCTCTGAGCGAGCTCGAGGAGGCCCTCCTCCTGATGGCCGGCACGGGACTTCTGGGGTCGAACCTGGGCGACATCGACCCGTCGGCCGGCGCCGACGCACTGGTGCAGTGGACGGCCCGCACCTGGCCGAGTTCGTGCTCGAACCACGGCACCGAGCTGTTCTTCACCAACGATGACGGCACCTACTTCCTCGACATGTGGAAGCTCGTGGGCGAGCCGGGCGAGCTCTCCACGCTGTCCGGCAAGTCGCGCGAGGAGCAGGTGCAGTACATCCTCGACACGGTCAACGGGGCCAAGATCAAGATCGAGGATGGCCGGGCCGACCTGCCGACCGGCCTTCCGGGCCTGTTCGTCTTCAACCACTGGAACGCGAACAAGCCGGGGACCACCCTGTTCATGCCGGTCTCCAACATGACATTGGAGTACATCAACCTGCTGTTCATCTACTTCGCGCCCGAGTACCGCTTCACGCTGGTCGACGAGACCAACGGCTACGCGCCCGCCGGGCTGCAGAAGTGGATCGACAAGGGCCGCCTCGACCCCCAGCGCCAGATGGGCATGGTCGAGATGGAGCAGCGCGTGCTGTCGATGCAGGTCGTCGAGCAGGCCTTCATCTGCCAGAACATGAACCTGGCCCTGCAGGCGATGGGCCTGGGCGGCTGGACGTACACCGGCTACATCGCCCGCTTCATGCTCGGCGGCATGGACAACCGCGGACTGGGTTTCCGCTTCGAGGACGCCAAGCGCGGCCCGAGCGTCCCGGTCGGACGCGACGGGGTCTTCGAGTCGTTCAACCCCGTCTACCACGGCGGCACGATGTCGGGCGCGGTCGACGCGTTCCTCGAGGCCAAGTGGAGCCAGTACGAGGACACGGTCCCGAAGCCGTACAAGGAGCCTGAGAGGGTCATCAGCCAGATCGTGCGCCCCGACGAGGAGACGATCCAGATCGTCAAGGACTTCTGCGAGTACACCTTCGAGACGCATGGCCGCTTCCCCGCCTACATCGACCCGATGTACGCGCGCCTGTCCTGCCAGGCCCAGCACGTCGACACCGACTTCTACGACAGGTACTACCCGCCGGGGGCGGTCACCCAGCAGCACCGCGACCACTTCCGCACGTGGCACCCGGAGCTGGCGGATGCCGACGGCAAGCCGCCGCGGCGCGCCTGAGGCCACCGGCCGACCCCGCGGGGCGCGCCCGGCGCGCCCCGCGGACCCCGACGACCGGGACGATCCATGAGCAGCACCTCACATCACCTCGGTGACGACGCTTCGACGGCCCGCGCCGCCCGGGCCCCCCTGACGCGCGAGCGCATCATCGGCGCCGCGCTGGAACTGGTCGACGAGCGGGGGCTGCAGGACCTCACCATGCGGCGCCTCGGCGCCCGGCTCGGCGTCGAGGCGATGTCGCTGTACAAGCATGTCCCCAACAAGGAGGCCGTGGTCGAGGGGGTGCGCGAGACGCTTCTCGCCGAGCTGGCCGAGCTGCGGCGCAGCCAGCACCACTCCGACTCATGGCAGGAGGCCCTGCGCGGCGTCGCGCGGGCCTTCCGGGAGGTGTGCCGGCGCCATCCGCGCGCGCTGCCGCTGTTCGCGGCCGATGCCGACCGGGCCTACGCGGCCTCGTGGGGCGCCTACGAACCGGTGCTCACGACGATGGTCGCCGACCGAGTGGCGCCCGACGATGCCATCGCCGCCCTGCGGATCGTGGTGAGACATGTGCTCGCCGACGGGATGCTCGACGTGGTCACGGTGACGCGCACGGCCCCGATGAGCGCCGAGGAGATCGAGCGTCTCCGCGTCGAGCGGCCGATGGTCGGAGAGCTCGTGAGGGCCTTCCACCTCGGGCCGGTGGACGACCTGTTCGAGGCCGGTTTGGACGCCCTGCTGGAGGGCCTCGCCGTGCGCTTCGCGCGCGCGGGCGCCTAGCCGCGGCCGCTCCCGGGGCCCTCAGGCCGGGACCGCGGCGGGCCGCGGCTCGGGGCGGATCGTGAGCGCCGCGAGCACACCGCCCCCGGCGCAGAGCGCCGCCGCGATCACCATGCCGACCCTGTAGCCGTCGGAGAACGCCTCCGGTGCGAGGTAGTCGGACGCGCCGATCCCCGCCGCGATCGGCACCACCGCCACGGCGACCAACCCCGCGGCGCGCGCGATGGCCGTGTTCACCGCCGAGGCGATCCCCGCCCGCGACTCCGGCGCCGCGCCGAGCACCGCCGCGGTCAGCGGCGCGACCGTCAACGTGAGCCCTGCGCCGAACAGGAGGATCGACGGCAGGATGCCGGTGGCATAGTGGTCGCCCTCACCGACGCGCGCCATGAGCGCCAGTCCGGCGGCGGCGACCACCGGCCCCACGGTCAGCGGCAGGCGTGGCCCGACACGCTGGCACAGGCGCCCCGCCGACGGCGAGAAGATCAGCATCAGCACGGTCACCGGCGCCAGCGCCAGCCCGGCCTGGAGCGCCGAGTAGCCGAGCACCTGCTGCAGTTGCAGCGGCAGCAGGAACAGCATCGCCGAAAGAGCCGCGTAGACGACCAGGGTCACCAGGTTCGCGGCGGAGAATGTGCGCGACGCGAACAGCGACAGCGGCACCAGCGCGTGGGGGCAGCGCGCCTCGTGAACCATGAACGCGATCGCGGCGACCACGCCGGCGCCCAGCGGCAGGAGCGCCGCGATGCCCCAGGCGGCCTCGGGACCGGCGGTCAGGCCGTACGTCACCCCGGCGAGCGCGAGTGCGGCGAGGGTCGCTCCGCGCACATCGAGGCCGTCGATCGCATCGCTGTCGCGCGACTCGGGCACGTGGCGCAGCGCCGCCCACACGACGGCGGCCGCGAGCGGCAGGTTGATCAGGAAGATCAACCTCCACGAGGCGACATCGACGAGCCAGCCGCCGAACAGGGGACCCACGGCGACAGACACCCCGGTGAGCCCCGACCAGGCGCCGATGGCCACCGACCGGTCCTCCGGGCGGAAGCTCCCCTGGATCAGGGCCAGGCTGGTCGGCGTCAGCAGGGCGGCGCCCACCCCCTGCAGGACGCGCGCCACGATCAGCAACTCGATGGTGGGTGCGAGCGCGCACGCGACCGACGCCACCGCGAACCACACGACGCCCGCGACGAACACGCGCCGGCGTCCCAGCTGGTCGCCCAGAGCCCCGGCCAGCAGCAGAAGGCCGGCGAGGGCGAGGGTGTAGGCGTTGACCGTCCACTGCAGGCCCGACAGCTCCGCGTCGAGGTCCCGGCCGATGTGCGGCAGCGCGATGTTGACGACGGTGGAGTCGAGGAACGCCATGCCCGACCCGAGCACGGACGCGGCGAGCACCCACCGCCCGCGCGCCGACGCATAGCGGACCTGTCCCGCGGCGGCCTCTCCCGCGCCCGCGTTCACACCGGCGCCGTCACCGTGCCGGTCAGCGCTTGCCCCGCCCGGGCTGGGCGACGGCGGCCGAGAGGTCGAGGGCCACGGCGGCGAGCAGCAGACCGGCCCACAGGTTGACCGGGTCGAAGACCAGCCCCTCCCGGTCGCCGATGTTGTCGGCGATCAACCACGCGATGAACCAGATCACGGTCATGCCCACCTCCCCGTGGCGCCCCGCGGGCCGCCGCCTGACACCTGACGTGGCCAGTCTTGTCGAGCTCGGACCCGTGGGCAAGGTGGCCGCGCGATGGCGCATACTCCTTCCCCATGCCCCACGACTACCTGCGCCGCATCCTCACGGCCCGCGTCTACGACGTGGCCCGCGAGAGCGCGCTGGAGCCCGCGGCGGGCCTGACGCGGCGGCTGGACCGCCCGGTGCTCCTGAAGCGCGAGGACGAGCAACCGGTGTTCTCGTTCAAGCTGCGCGGGGCCTACAACCGGATGGCGTCGCTGACCGACGCGGAGCGCGCGCGGGGCGTGATCGCCGCGTCTGCCGGAAACCACGCCCAGGGGGTCGCGCTCGCCGCGGCGCGCCTCGGCTGCCACGCGACGATCGTGATGCCGTTGACCACGCCGCAGGTGAAGGTGGACGCCGTCCGCCGCATCGGCGGTGAGCACGTCGAGGTGGTGCTCACCGGCGACTCGTACTCCGACTCGCAGGCCCGCGCGGACGAGCTGATGGGTGAGCGCGGGCTCGTGTTCGTGCACCCGTTCGACGACCCCGATGTGATCGCCGGCCAGGGCACCGTGGGCATGGAGATCCTGCGCCAGCACCAGGGCCCGATCGACGCCATCCTCGTCGCCGTCGGCGGGGGCGGGCTGATCGGGGGCATCGCCGCGTACGTCAAGGCCGTGCGCCCCGAGGTGCGGGTGGTCGGCGTCCAATCGATCGAGTCGGACGCGATGGCGCGGTCGCTGGAGGCGGGACGGCGGGTGACGCTGGCCGATGTCGGCCTGTTCTCCGACGGCACGGCCGTGAGGCGCGTCGGTGAGGAGAACTTCCGCCTGGCCCAGGCCCATGTCGACGCGATGCTGCGCGTCGACAACGACGCCATCTGCGCGGCGATCAAGGACGTCTTCCACGACACCCGCAGCATCCTCGAGCCGGCGGGTGCGCTGGCCGTCGCAGGGTTGAAGGAGTGGGCGGCGCGCGAGCCCGCCGGCGGCGGGGCGCTGGTGGCCGTGACCGGCGGGGCGAACATGAACTTCGACCGGTTGCGCGTCGTCGCCGAGCGCGCGGAGGTCGGCGAGGCGCGCGAGGCGATCTTCGCGGTCACCATCCCGGAGGAGCGCGGCGCCTTCCTGCGTTTCTGCGCCACGCTCGACGGCCATGCGGTCACCGAGTTCAACTATCGCATCGCCGACGGCGAGCGGGCGCACCTGTTCGTGGGGCTGCAGATCGCGGGGCGAGACGACGCGACGCGCATGGCCGCCCTGCTGCGCGACGAGGGCTTCGCCACCCTCGATCTCACCGACGACGAACTGGCCAAGCAGCACCTGCGCCACATGATCGGCGGCCACTCGCCGCGGGCCCGCGACGAGCTCATCTACCGGTTCGAGTTCCCCGAGCGGCCCGGCGCCCTGCTGCGTTTCCTCCAGGCGATGAGCCCCAACTGGAACATCTCGGTCTTTCACTACCGATACGAGGGCGCCGGCTACGGGCACGTGCTGGTGGGCATGCAGGTCCCGCCGTCGGAGATGGA
>JBKHVQ010000249.1:0-1538 GCA_046569985.1 Thermoleophilia bacterium
TTCTCGCGGCCCACGTCGTTGCGCAGCTGGCGGATCGCCTCGAGGAACGGCAGTGACTCGATGTCGCCGACGGTACCGCCGATCTCGACGATCACCACCTCGGCGTTGGAGGTGGCCGCCGCCTGGCGGATGCGCGTCTTGATCTCGTCGGTGACATGCGGGATCACCTGGACCGTCGCGCCGAGGAAGTCGCCGCGGCGCTCCTTCTTGATGACGGTGTCGTAGACCGCGCCGGTGGTCACGTTCGAGATGCGGCTGACGTTCTCGTCGGTGTAGCGCTCGTAGTGGCCGAGGTCGAGGTCGGTCTCGGCGCCGTCCTCGGTGACGTACACCTCACCATGCTGGAACGGGCTCATCGTGCCCGGGTCGACGTTCAGGTACGGGTCGCACTTCTGGAGGGAGATCCGCACCCCGCGGGCCTTGAGGAGCGTGCCCAGCGACGCCGCCGAGATGCCCTTTCCGAGCCCCGAGACCACACCGCCGGTCACGAAGACGTACTTCACCGCTCCATCGGCCACGCGGCCTCCCATCGCCCGACAACCAGCCGCCACTCTAGAGCACGCGGCAGGCGGCACGCGCACGGGCGGGCGCGCCGGCTAGCCGTCCCGGCGGGTGAGCAGCTCCTGCGCGTGCCGGCGCGCGCCCTCGTCCCCGGCGGACGCGCCGAGCATGCGGCACAGCTCCGCGACCAGTTCATCGCCCGCCACCGCCTCGATCGTCGTCGTGGCGACCCCGGCGTCGTCGACCCCCTTCACCAGGCGGTAGTGGGCGTCGGCCATCGCCGCGACCTGGGGCAGGTGGGTGATGACGATCACCTGTCGCCCCTGCGCCATCGCGCGCAGCCGCGAGGCCACCGCGGTGGCCGTGACCCCGCCGATGCCGGCGTCCACCTCGTCCATCACCCAGGCCGCCCCGTCGCCGGCGGCGGCGACGACGTTGAGGGCCAGGAGGACCCGCGACAGCTCGCCCCCCGACGCCGTCGCGGCCAGCGGCGCCTCGGGCAGGCCGGGGTTGGCGCGCAGCCACATCACGCAGGTGCCGGCCGGTGGATCGCCCCCGGCCTCCCCCACCTCCACCCGCAGCTCCGCCCTGGCCATGCCGAGTTCGGCGAGCTGCTCGCCCACCGCCCCGGCGAGCCGAGGGGCGGCCTCCTCCCGGCGCTCGCGCAGCGCGGCGGCCAGGCCGCGCGCCTCGCCGAGGCTGGCCGCGAGATCGGCCTCGAGTGCCGCCAGCTCCCCGTCGCCCTGGTCCAGGGCGCGCAGGTCCTCACGCGCCGCATCCGCCCGCTCGATCAGGGCGGGCGTATCGGGGGCGTCGAAGCGTCGGCGCAGGCGCTGGTACTCGTCGAGGCGGTCATCGACCTGCTCCAGGCGCCCCGGTTCGGCGTCGAGGTCGTGCAGGTAGGAGCGCACGAAGAGGACCGCCTCCTGGAGCGCCGCGAGGGCCCCGGAGATGTCCTCCACCGGGCCGGCCAGCTCGGGGTCGACCTCGCGGACGGGTTCGAGCAGGCGCACCGCCTCGCCGGCGAGTTCCACGGC
>JBKHVQ010000250.1:0-4738 GCA_046569985.1 Thermoleophilia bacterium
GGCCCTGCAGGGCCCCCCGGCCCGTCCCGGTCCTACTTGGAGGTGCTCTCCTTGTAGAGGCGCCGCAGCACGGTCGGCAGGATGCCGCCGTTGTGGATGTAGTTCAGCTCGGTCGGGCCGTCGATGCGCGCCAGGGCCTTGAACGAGCCGGTGGTGCCGTCCTCGCGGGTGAACTCGATCGTGAGCTCCTCACGCGGCTTCAGGTCGGCGAGGCCCTTGATCGCGAAGGTCTCGCGCCCGGTGAGGCCGAGCTCCTCGTGGCCCTCCCCCTCACGGAACTGCAGCGGCAGCACGCCCATGCCGACCAGGTTGCCGCGGTGGATGCGCTCGAACGACTTCGCGATGACCGCGCGGACGCCGAGCAGCAGGGTGCCCTTCGCGGCCCAGTCGCGGCTGGAGCCGTTGCCATACAACGCGCCCGCCAGCACGATCAGCGGGGTGCCGGAGGCCTGGTAGTCCATGGACGCGTCGTAGATCGAGGTGATCTCACCCGTGGGGAGGTACTCGGTCCAGTTGCCCTCCTTGCCACCGGCGAGCTGGTTGCGCAGGCGGATGTTCCCGAAGGTGCCGCGCATCATGACCTCGTGATTGCCGCGCCGCGAGCCGAAGCTGTTGAAGTCGCGCGGCGACACGCCCCGCTCCTGCAGGTACTTCCCGGCGGGGGAGGAGGCGGGGATCACGCCGGCCGGGGAGATGTGGTCGGTGGTGATCGAGTCGCCCAGCACCGCGAGCGCGCGGGCACCGACGATGTCGGTGATCGCCGGCGGCTCGGGGGTGATGTCGCTGAAGAACGGCGGCAGCTGCACGTAGGTGGAGCCGGCATCCCACGCGTAGGTCTGGCCCTCGGGCACCGGCAGCGCGCGCCAGCGCTCGTCGCCCTCGAACACCGTCGCGTAGCTCTCCTCGAACAGCTTGCGGTCGACGGCGCCGCCGACGGCCTCAGCGACCTCCTCCTGGGTCGGCCAGATGTCGGCGAGAAAGACGTCGTTGCCGTCCGTGTCCTGCCCGATCGGCTCGGTGGTGAGGTCGATGTCGACGCGGCCCGCGAGGGCGTAGGCCACTACCAGCGGCGGCGAGGCGAGGTAGCTGGCGCGCACGTTCGGGTGGATGCGGCCCTCGAAGTTGCGGTTACCCGAGAGCACTGCGGCGGCGACCAGGCCGTTCTGCTCGATGGCCTCGTCGATCGGCGCGGCCAGAGGGCCCGAGTTGCCGATGCAGGTGGTGCAGCCGTAGCCGACCAGGTCGAAGCGCAGCTCGTCGAGGTACGGGGTGAGGCCGGCGCGGTCGAGGTAGCCGGTCACGGCGCGCGAACCCGGGGCGAGGCTGGTCTTGACCCACGGCGGCGTCGACAGGCCCTTCGCGACAGCCTTCTTGGCGAGCAGCCCGGCGCCCACCATCACCGACGGGTTCGAGGTGTTGGTGCACGAGGTGATCGCGGCGATCACCACCGACCCTGTCTCAAGCGGGAAGGTCTCCCCGTCGACGGTCACGTCGACCGGCGTGTAGTGCGGGCCCGAGCCGTTGCCCACCAGGCCGTCGGTGAAGTTCTCGCGGAACTCGCCGGCGACGGCGCCCAGCTCCACCCGGTCCTGAGGGCGGCGGGGGCCGGCGAGGCTCGGCACGATCGTCGCGAGGTCGAGCTCGAGCACCTCGTCGAACATCGGGTCGGGGTCGCCGTCGTTGCGCCACAGGCCCTGGGTCTTCGCGTAGGCCTCGGTGAGCGCGATCGTCTCGGACGGACGGCCCGTCGTCTCCATGTAGCGGATCGTCTCGGCGTCGATCGGGAACAGGGTCCCGGTGGCTCCGAACTCCGGCGACATGTTCGCGATGGTGGCGCGGTCGGCGAGCGAGAGGCCCGAGAGGCCGTCGCCGAACAGCTCCACGAACTTGCCGACGACGCCGTGGTTGCGCAGCAGCTCGGTGACGGTCAGCACCAGGTCGGTGGCGGTGGTGCCGGGGCCCATCTTCCCGGTCAGCTTCAGGCCGATGATGGCGGGGGTGGGCTGCGAGAGCGGCTGGCCGAGGAGGACGGCCTCCGCCTCGATGCCGCCGACGCCGAAGCCGAGCACGCCGACGCCGTTGATCATCGTGGTGTGCGAGTCGGTGCCCACGAGGGTGTCGGGGAATGCGAGGAGCTCGCCGTCGACCTCACGGGTCTGCACGACCGGCGAGAGGTACTCCAGGTTCACCTGGTGCACGATGCCGGTGCCGGGCGGCACCGCGCGGAAGTCGCGGAACGCCTGCTGCGCCCACCGCAGGAGCATGTAGCGCTCCTGGTTGCGCTCGTACTCGCGCTCCACGTTCGCGGCGAACGCGTCGTGGTCGCCGAATCGGTCCACCTGCACGGAGTGGTCGATGACCAGGTCGGCCGGGACCAGCGGGTTGATCAGGCTGGGGTCGCCGCCGAGGGCGCTCATCGCGTCGCGCATCGCGGCGAGGTCGACCACGCAGGGCACGCCGGTGAAGTCCTGCATCACCACGCGCGCAGGCAGGAACGGGACCTCCTCGGTCAGGCCCGAGTTCGGCTTCCAGTTCGCCAGGTAGCGCACGTCGTCCTCTTCCACGAAGCCACGGCCGCAGTTGCGCAGCACGTTCTCCAGGAGGACCTTGACGGTGTACGGGACCCGGGGCAGGTCGTCGCGTACCGCATCGAGGCGGAAGATGACGTGGCTTTTCCCGCCCACTTCGAGGGTGTCGCGGGCAGAGAACGGATCCTGGCTCACAAGGTACTCCCGGTGCGTTCGGCGGTCGGCCGATAAGGGTACCGGAGCGCGAGCGGCCCGGAGCGGAGCGCCGTCTTCGCGCAGCTCGGTCCGCACCCGGTGGGAGCGCGGACAGAGGGTCAGTCCCCGCTCAGCCGGGAGCGGTGAGCCTGCGGTAGGTGATCCGCTTCGGCCGGGCCGCCTCCTCGCCCAGGGTGCGCCGCCGGTGATCCTCGTACTCGGCGTAGTTGCCCTCGAACCAGGTGACGGTGCTGTCGCCCTCGAAGGCGAGGATGTGCGTCGCGACCCGGTCGAGGAACCAGCGGTCGTGCGAGGTGATCATCGCCGAACCGACCAGCCGACCAGGGCCTCCTCGAGTGCGCGCAGCGTGTCGACGTCGAGGTCGTTGGTGGGCTCGTCGAGCAGGATCAGGTTGCCGCCGCCGGCGAGCATCTTGGCGAGGTGCACGCGGTTGCGCTCGCCGCCCGAGAGCTGCCCGACCAGCTTCTGCTGATCGGAGCCCTTGAAGTTGAACGAGGAGACATACGCCCGGGAGGCGATCTCCTCCTTGCCGCCCAGCTGGATGATGTCGTGGCCGCCGGAGATCTCCTGCCACACGGTCCTGTCGGCCGCCAGCGCGTCGCGGGACTGGTCGATATAGGCGAGCTGCACGGTCTCGCCGAGACGCAGGCTCCCGGAGTCGGGCGTGTCCTGTCCGGCGATCATGCGGAAGAGGGTCGTCTTTCCGGCGCCGTTCGGGCCGATCACGCCGACGATCCCGCCCGGGGGCACCGAGAAGCTCAGGTCGTCGATCAGCAGGCGGTCGCCGAAGCCCTTGGTGAGGTGGTCGGCCTCGACCACCACGTCACCCAGCCGCGGCGGGGCCGGGATGCGGATCTCGATGGCGCCCTGGCGGCGCTCGCCCTCCTCGGCGACCAGGCGCTCGTAGTTCGCGAGGCGGGCCTTGCTTTTCGCCTGGCGGGCCTTCGGGCTGGCGCGCACCCACTCCAGCTCGCGGGCCAGGGCCTTCTGGCGGGCCGACTCGGACTTCTCCTCGTTGGCGAGGCGCTGCTGTTTCTGCTCGAGCCACGACGAGTAGTTGCCCTTCCACGGGATGCCCTTGCCGCGGTCGAGCTCCAGGATCCAGCCGGCGACGTTGTCGAGGAAGTAGCGATCGTGGGTGACGGCCACCACGGTGCCGGCGTACTCCTCGAGGAAGCGCTCCAGCCAGGCCACCGACTCGGCGTCGAGGTGGTTGGTCGGCTCGTCGAGCAGCAGCAGGTCGGGAGACGACAGCAGCAGGCGGCAGAGGGCCACCCGGCGGCGCTCGCCGCCGGACAGGGTGGTCACGTCCTGGTCGCCGGGCGGGACGCGCAGGGCGTCCATGGCGACATCCAGCGTGCGCTCGAGGTCCCAGGCGTTGCGGCGCTCGATCTCGTCCTGCACCTGCTGGTACTCCTCCAGCAGGGTCTCCATCTCGTCGGGGTCGGCCGAGCCGAGCAGGGTGCCGATCTCCTCGAAGCGCCGCAGCAGGGCGACCGTGTCGGCGACGCCCTCCTCGATGTTCGCGCGCACGTCCTTGCCGGGGTCGAGGTGGGGCTCCTGTTCGAGCAGGCCGACGGTGGCGCCGGGCGCGAGCTGCGCCTCGCCGGTGAAGTCGGTGTCGACGCCGGCCATGATGCGCAGCAGCGTCGACTTGCCCGCGCCGTTGGCGCCGAGCACGCCGATCTTGGCGCCCGGCAGGAACGAGAGGGAGATGTCCTTGAGCACGGCCTTGTCCGGGGGGTGCACCCGGTTGAGGCGGTACATGGTGAAGAGGTATTGGTCGGCCACGGGCGGGAGGGTACCAAGACGACCCGCGCGGCCCGGATCGCAGGGTTTCGCTACCGCCAGGTGACCGAAGGCGAGGCCCCGAGGGGAGCCCGGTAGCGGGGCACATAGGCCCCGTACCGGATGATCTGCGCCATCAGAATCAGCGCTTGACGGTAATGCCGGCGGCCTCACGGTCGAACGTGTCGGCCGTGATGCCCTCCTCG
>JBKHVQ010000251.1:0-6344 GCA_046569985.1 Thermoleophilia bacterium
GGCGAACGCGAGGGCGTGGTGGCTGGGCGATCGCGTCATCCACGGAAGGTACACCGGAACGGGTGTATCCTGATCCCCATCGGGCGCGGAGAGCGGAAGGAGCCGGACACAGGTGACCACCGGCGCGACTCTGCAGGGCAGCGAGCAGGAGATCGGCCGCCTCACGGCGGCGCTCGGGGATGTCACGCGGCGGCGCGTCTTCTTCGCGCTGCGCTCGGCGGGGGCCGTCCAGACCAAGGACGACATCGCCAACGCCGTCGGCATCGACCGCCGCCTGGCCGGGTTCCATCTCGACAAGCTCGTCGAGTACGGTTTCGCGACGGCCACCCTCGACAGGCCCACCGGCGCCTCCGGCCCGGGCCGGCCCGCCAAGCGGTACGCGGTGGCGCACGAGAGCGTGCTCGTCGCCCGCCCCGAGCGCCACTACGAGTTGCTGGCGGCCCTTTTGCTGCGGGCCACCCGCGAGGGCGGCGGCGCGTCGCAGGAGTCGCTCGAGCGCGTCGGCTACGAGTACGGGCTGCAGACCGGTCTCGCCGAGGTCGCGGCCGGCCGCGAGCGCCCGTCGACCGACTCGCTGGCGCACGCCCTCGAGGCGGTTGCGCGCCTGCTCACCACCATGGGATTCTCCGCCGACGCGGAGGCCGGTTCCGGCGCGGGCATCGCGCTGCGCGCGTGCGCATGCCCGTTCGAGGAGCTGGCGTTCGACGAGCCCGGCCGCATCTGCGGCCTCGACCGCGCGATCTGGCGCGGCATGATCGCCGCGTTCGCGCCCGAGGCGCGGGTCACGATCGACAACACCCGCGCGGGCGGGGACGACTCGTGTCTGATGATCGTGGAGGACGACGAGGACTGACCCCGTCATCCACGGGTCCGGGCTAGTCCTTCACCCGCGTGGTGGCGAAGAGGTAGGTCATGACCGCGAATGCGATGGTCATGATGCCCGCCGCGATCGGGTCGTTCCCGCGGCCCTCGACCGCCGCGACCACGGTCTCCACGGCCAGGGCGATGCCGATGAGGCCGAACAGGAAGAACCCGAGCCAGTTGGCCCAGCCCACCGGCACGTACTTGCGGGCGCCCACCTGGTCGACCGCGGGGGCGTAGTTCGCGCGCCGGCCGCCGCCGGCGGGCTTCTTCTTCCTGGTGCGGGCCATCGGCGGGGAGGCTAGCAGGCACCCGGGTAAGCTGGCGCGGTCCCCGAGCCGCCCCGGCGCGCTCGTCACCCGCCCAGCCAGGAGCGCACATGGCCGCAGCAGCCCCGCCCGAGCCGGTCTTCCGTTTCTCCGTCCGCTCGCGGGTGGAGATCGCCGACACCGACCTGGGCGCGGTCGTCTACTACGGTCGCTATCCGCACCATGTCGATCGCGGGGTCGTCGCGTACCGGCGCCGGCTGGGCATCCCGCCGCTCGGCCCCGAGGGTCACCTGTTCGTGGTTCGCTCGATGCACATCGACTACCACTCGTCCGCCCGTTTCGACGATGAGCTGGACATCCTCGTGCGCACCGCCGACATCGGGCGCACCAGCCACACCGCGCACGTGCGCATCGATCGGCTCGGCGCCGGCGCCGCGCGCGAGCATGTCGCCGAGGCGCGCCTCGTGATCGTGGGCCTGGGCGCCTACGGCGGGCGCCCCTCCCGCATGCCCGACGACATGCGCCGGGCCATCGAGACCTTCGAGGGCACCGGGTCGTGACGCGGGTCTGGGGCGAGGACGGCGCCCTGCTGGGCGGCCCCGGCCTTGATCCCGCCGCGCTTGCGGCCCTCGAGGACCGCACGGCGCGGGAGGCCCGGTTGCCGGCCGGCGCCGAGATCGTCGACGCCCACGTGCACCTCGGCCGCGACGCCGACGGCCACGAACTGGGTGCCGAGGCTCTCCTGGCGGACCTCGACCGCCGCGGCATCGGTGCCGCGGTGTGCTTTCCCGCCAACGATCCCGGCGACGACGGCCAGTTCTCGCTCGCCAACTGGGTCGTGGCGCGCGCCGCGGCCGACGCCCGCGGCCGCATCATCCCGTTCTGCCGCGTCGACCCCCGCCGCCCCGGGGCCGAGGAGGCGATGGCCCGGGCGGGCCGCGAGGGCGCCCGGGGGCTCAAGCTGCACCCGGTGGCGCAGCGCTTCCGGCCGGAGGACCCCGCCGTCGTGCTGGTGGTGCGTGCGGCCGCAGCCCGCGGCTGGCCGGTGCTGATCCACGCCGGTTTCGGTGCCCGGGCTCTGGCCGAGCCGATCGGGATGCTCGCCGACGCCGCACCGGGGGCGACGCTGATCCTCGCCCACGGCGGCCGCGGTGACGCGCGCGCCCTCGCGCGTCTCGCCGGCACCCGGCCCCGGATCATGTTCGACACCTCCCTGGCCGCGCTGCCCGACCTGGTGGCGCTGCCGCCGGACCGCCTCTGCTTCGGCTCGGACCGGCCCTACGGCGAGCACGCGAGCGCGCTGCATCTGGTCGGTGCCGCCGCCCGGCTCGCGGGGTGGAGCGACGCCGAGTTCCGGGGTGTGCTCGCGGGCAACCTGCGCCGCGTCCTCGATGGAGGCACGTGAGCGCCGACCCGCTCGACCTCGCCCGCCTGCACGCCGCTCTGGCGCAGTGCGAGATGGCGCTGGTGCGGCGCGACAACGTGGCCGCGGCGCTCCTGGCGCAGGCCGCCCGTCACGCCGAGGGCCTGCCCGGCGGCGACCTGGTGGCCGCGGCGGCCCGGCTGGTACGCGCCGTCGATGTCGGCGGCCGCGAATCCGCGGAGCGGGCCGCACGCAAGGTGGCGCAGGCCCTGTGCCGTTCAGCCCTTCAGACGACCGAGGCCGCGCTCATCGGTGCGGCCTCGGGGAGTCGTCACGGCTGAAGGGCGCCGATCCGGCCGGGTCAGACCTTGGAGGCGAGGTACTCGGCGACCATCTTCTCGCCGGCCTCGTGGCCGTCCTCGAAGTAGACGCGGTTGATCTCCTTGAAGAGCTCCCACTGGTCCGGGACATCGTCCTCGGACATGGTTGCGTCAACCGGGCAGGCCTCCACGCACGCGTCGCAGTCGATGCACTCGTTCGGGTCGATGTAGAGCATCGTCGACTCGTCGGCGTGCTCCTCACCCGGGGACGGGTGGATGCAGTCGACCGGGCAGACGTCGGCGCAGGAGGTGTCCTTGGTGCCGATGCACGGCTCCGCGATTATGTAGGCCATCCAGCTCCCCCTCAGGCGTCATGGACGGCGGGACGCCGTCACGAACGGGCTCCCGCGAGCGCGAATCGTACACCGCTTCGGCGGATGTGTGGAAGGGTGGGGACATCCGTCCGCGGCGCGCGCAGGGGCGCCCGTTCCGAGGCCGGGCGCCCCGGTCGGTCAGGCGGTGGCGAGCCGGGGCGGGAGCGCCGCGACGATCGCGTCGGCGGTCGCCTGGAGGGCCCGGGCGGCCGGGGAATCGGGCCGCGACGCGACCACGGGAAGCCCGTCATCCCCCGCTTGCGCGACGGCGGACTCCAGCGGGACGCGTCCCAGCAGCGGCACGCCGAGTTCGTCCGCCAGGTGCGACCCGCCGCCGCCGGAGAACACCTCGTAGCGCGCCCCGGTGTCGGGGGCCACGAAGTAGGACATGTTCTCGACCACGCCGATCACCGGGAGGCTGACCCTGCGGGCCATCGCCGCCGCCCGCCGCGCGACCCGCTGGGCGGTGAGCTGCGGGGTGGTGACGATCACCAGGGAGGCGGTCGGCAGCAGCTGGGAGATCGTCAGCGAGACGTCCCCGGTCCCCGGGGGGAGATCGACCAGCAGATAGTCCGGCTCGTCCCAGTAGGTCTCGGTGACGAAGGCGGTGAGGGCCTTGTGCAGCATCGGGCCCCGCCAGATCACCGGGCTGTCCTCCTCGGTGAGGAAGCCGATGGACATCAGGCGCACCCCGTGGGACTCGACCGGCATCATCAGGTCCTCGACGGTGACCGCGGGGCGCATGACGCCCATCATCCGCGGGATCGAGTACCCGTAGACGTCCGCGTCGAGCAGACCCACCGTGGCGCCGCCGGCCGCGAGGGCGACCGCGAGGTTCGCGGTGATGCTCGACTTGCCCACCCCGCCCTTCCCGGAGGCGATCCCGATCACGGTGGTTCGGCTGCCCTCGGCGAAAGGGGAGGTGGCGGGCAGCCCCCCGGTGAGTCCCGCGCGCATCGCCCGGCGTTGCTCGTCGGTCATGGTGTCCAGGCTCACCTGGATCGCCTCGACTCCCGGGAGGGCCTCCACGGCCGCCGCGACGCGTCGCTGGATCTCGGCCTTCAGCGGGCAGCCGGCGATCGTGAGGCGGATCTCCACGGTGACGCGGCCGCCGTCGACGGTGACCTCGCCGACCATCCCGAGGTCGACGATGCTGCGGTGCAACTCGGGGTCCATCACCTCGCGGAGGGCCGCCATCACCCGGTCGGTTCCGATCACAGGAACATCCGCGCGAAGCGCTCGGCGTCCGACAGGGCCACGCCCCACGGGCCGTGGCCCGGGTGGATCAGGGTCTCGCCGGGCAACTCGGAGAACACGCGCTCCAGGCTGGCCGCCATCGCGTGCGGGCTGCTGCCGGGGAAGTCGGTGCGCCCGATGCCCTGCGCGAAGACGAGGTCGCCGACGATCGCCTGGCCCTCGGAGGGCACGTGGGCGACCATGCACCCCGGCGAATGGCCGGGGGTGGCCATCATCGTGATCTCGACCTCCCCGAGTGCCAGCACCTCTCCGTCGCCGAGAAGGCGCGCCGGCTCGACGCCCGGGGTGGGCGGGGGGTTCCCGAAAAGGGCCGGGTTGAAGGGGGCGGGCGCCCGCACCCAGTCGGCGTCCTCCGCCGCCACCCAGACCGGCAGGCCCCGGGCCGCCCAGACGTGGTTCTCCACCACGTGGTCCCAGTGCCCGTGCGTGTTCAGCACCAGTTCCGGCGTGGCCCCGATGCGCGACAGGGTCTGCTCGACCCAGTCGGCGCTGCCCATCGCCGGGTCGACGATCCACGCCGTGCCGCCCTGGCCGTCGGCCAGCACGTAGGTGTTGGTGGCGACCGGGCCGAATGTTCCTCCGCGTACGATCATGTGATCGAGACTAACGGACCGCATGCGTCGCAGCCGTACCCGGCGCGGCCCGGCGGGTGAGAGGGGCACGATGAGGGTAGCGGTTGCGGCTGACGAGGTGACCCCGGTGGCGCGCGCGGTGGTCGACGCGCTGAACGAGGCCGGTCATCAGGTCGACCTGGTGGGCCCGCTCGCGGGCGGCGACGCCGAGTGGGTGGACGCCAGCTCCGTCGCCGCTCGCCGGGTCGTGGCGGGACGCTGCGACAGGGCCGTCGTGCTCTGCTGGTCGGGCACGGGCGCGTCGATCGCCGCGAACAAGGTGCCCGGAGCGCGGGCGGCCCTCTGCACCGATGCCACGACCGCACGGATGGCGCGCGAGTACAACCACGCCAACGTCCTCGCGCTGTCCATGCGGCTCACCAGTCCGCCGGTCGCACGCGAGATCCTGGAGGCCTTCCTCGCCGAGCCCGAGGGGGCCGGCGACTTCAACGCGCGCAACATCGCCCGGCTCGCGCTCCTCGATCCGGCCGACGGCGGACGGATGCCCGACCTCGCCTGGCCCCCGCCCACGCCCGCGCGGCCCGAGGTGTGGTTCGAGGACCTCCCCGAGGGGATGACCTTCTCGACCCCGCCGGTGGTCGTCGACGAGGACGCGATCGTCGGCTTCGCGCGGCGCTACGACCCGCAGGCATTCCACCTCGACGCCGAGGCCGCGCGCGGCATGGTGTTCGGCGGGCTGGTCGCGAGTGGCTGGCACACCACCGCGATCACGATGCGCCTGTTCACCGACCATGGCCCGCGTATCAGCGGCGGTCTCGTCGGCCTCGGGGTCGAGGAGCTGCGCTGGGGACCGCTGCGACCGGGCGACCGCGTGCGGGTCGAGGGCGAGGTGGCCGGCGCGCGCCGTTCACGCAACGCCCGCCCGCGGGGCATCGTGAGGGTGCGCCTGCGGACCCTCGGGGCGGAGGGCGGCGAGGTCCAGCACATGCTCGCCACCATGCTCGTGCCCGCCCGCGGCTGAGCGGCGCCCGCGTTCAGTCGCCGAGCAGGCTCCCCAGCTGGTCCGGGCGGAGCGTCTCGTCGGCGGGAGGCAACGTCACCTGGTCGGTGGTGCCGAAGTCGCCGAGGTCCGCGGTGATCGCGAGGTCGAGGGGCCCCGCGCCCGGCGCGAGCGCGCCGGCGTCACCTGTGACCCGCACCTCGACCCGTCGCGGCAGCAGGTCCTCGACGCCGATCTGGATGGTCGCGGTGCCGGTGAGCGCGCCGGCGGGCACGTCGGCGGCGACCGCGTCGCCCAGCAGCGGCTCCAGGGCCCCGAGGACGCGATC
>JBKHVQ010000252.1:0-1719 GCA_046569985.1 Thermoleophilia bacterium
CGGGCGGCGCACGTGCACGCGGTCTCCGCACCGGCGATGGCGACCCGGTACGACCCGTGGGTGAACCTGCTGCGCGGCACGGTGGCGTGCTTCGCCGCCGGCGTCGGCGGGGCCGACGTCGTGACCGTCGCCCCCTACGACATCGCCCGCGACGGCGCGGCCGGCGAACTCGGTCTGCGGATGGCCCGCAACACCCAGAGCCTGCTGCTGGACGAGTCGGGGATCGGCCGGGTGACCGATCCCGCCGGCGGGTCCTTCTTCGTCGAGCGTCTCACCGATGAGATGGCGCACGCCGCGTGGGCGTGGTTCCAGGAGATCGAACGCGTGGGCGGCATCGTCGCCGCCGTCGAGTCCGGGCTCGTGCAGCGGCGCGTCGAGGCCACCTGGGCGTCGCGGGCCGAGGCGATCTCCCATCGTCGCGCTCCGATCACCGGTGTCAGCGAGTTCCCCGACATCGGCGAGCCGGTGCCGCCGCCCCCGGAAGCCCCGGCACCCGCGGCGGCGACGCCGTTCCCGCCGCTGATGAATGTGCGCTATGCGGAGCCCTTCGAGAGCCTGCGCGCCCGCGCCGACCGCCACGCCGAGACCACCGGCGCGCGACCAGCCGTATTCCTGGCGACGCTCGGCCGTGCCGCCGACCACACCGCACGCGCGACCTTCGCGGCCAACCTGTTCGCCGCGGCGGGCATCCGCTCCGTCGATGCCGGCGACCTGATGCCCGGCGACGACGCCGGCGCGGCCTTCGCCGCGTCGGGGGCGCGCCTCGCCTGCATCTGCTCGTCGGATGCCGTCTACGCCGAGCGCGCCCCGGAGGCCGCCCGCGCGCTCGCGGCCGCGGGCGCCGCCCGGATGTACCTGGCCGGGCGCCCCGGCGACGCCGAGACGACACTGCGGGAGGCCGGGGTGGACGAGTTCGCGTTCGCGGGCTGCGACGCCCTCGATCTACTTTCGAGGGCCCTCGACGCGACGGGGGTGGGCGCATGAGCGGCATCCCGAGGTTCGATGACATCCCGCTCGGCGACGGCGCCCCCGAGGGCGACCTCGAATCGTGGCGCGCGGCGGCCGAGGCGCTCACCGGGGTGCCCGCCGGGGACCTGCGCTGGCACACCCCCGAGGGCATCGAGGTGGCGCCCCTGCACACGGCGGCCGACCGGGAGGGGCTCGACTTCCTCGACACCTGGCCGGGTCTCGCGCCGTACCTGCGCGGTCCGTATCCGACCATGTACGTCAACCAGCCGTGGACCGTGCGCCAGTATGCGGGCTTCTCGACGGCCGAGGAGTCGAACGCCTTCTACCGGCGCAACCGGGCCGCGGGCCAGAAGGGCCTGTCGGTGGCCTTCGACCTGCCGACCCACCGCGGCTACGACAGTGACCACCCGCGGGTGGCGGGCGATGTGGGCATGGCCGGCGTCGCCATCGATTCGATCCTCGACATGCGCGAGCTGTTCTCGGGTATCCCGCTCGACCGCATGACAGTGTCGATGACCATGAACGGCGCGGTGCTGCCGATCCTCGCCCTCTACATCGTGGCGGCCGAGGAGCAGGGCGTCCCGCCCGAGAAGCTCGCCGGGACCATCCAGAACGACATCCTCAAGGAGTTCATGGTCCGCAACACCTACATCTATCCGCCGTCGCCCTCGATGCGGATCGTGTCGGACATCTTCGCGTACACCTCGCGGCGCATGCCGCGTTACAACTCGATCTCGATCTCCGGATACA
>JBKHVQ010000253.1:0-1990 GCA_046569985.1 Thermoleophilia bacterium
CGAAGGCGATCTCGCAGAAGCGCTGGACGGTGTGGGTCTCACCCGTCGAGATGACGTAGTCGTCGGGCGTCTCCTGCTGGAGCATCAGCCACATCGCGCGCACGTAGTCGCCGGCGAAGCCCCAGTCGCGCTTGGCGTCCAGGTTGCCCAGGCGCAGCTCCTTCTCCATCCCCAGCTTGATCCGGGCGACGCCGTCGGTGATCTTGCGGGTGACGAACTCGAGGCCGCGGCGCGGCGACTCGTGGTTGAAGAGGATGCCCGAGACCGCGAACATGTCGTAGGACTCGCGGTAGTTGACGGTGATCCAGTGGCCGTAGACCTTGGCGACGCCGTAGGGGCTGCGGGGGTAGAAGGGCGTGTCCTCGGTCTGGGGCACAGCCTGGACCTTGCCGAACATCTCCGAGGAAGAAGCCTGGTAGAAGCGGGCCTTGGGAGCGACGCGGCGGACGGCGTCGAGCACCTTGGTCACGCCGATGCCGGTGAACTCGCCCGTCAGCACCGCCTGGTTCCAGGAGGTGGCGACAAAGCTCTGCGCCGCCAGGTTGTAGACCTCATCGGGCTTCGAGGCTTCCACCGCGTCGATCAGGCTCTGCGAATCGAGCAGATCGCCAGACAGCATCTGGATGCGACCCTTGAGGTGCGCGATGCGCTCGTCCGTGACGGTCGAGGAGCGGCGCGTGAGGCCGTAGACCTCGTAGCCCTTCTCCAGCAAGAGCTCCGCCAGGTAGCTCCCGTCTTGTCCCGTGATCCCCGTGATGAGTGCGCGCTTGGCCAACTTCCGAATCTCCTTGTCGTCGCGTCGATGGGCGCTCGAAGCGCCGATGTGGGGATTTTACCACGGCCGGTCGGTGGAGAAACAGAGCAAGCGGCCCTGATGGGCCATCTCGGTTACGGGAAAATACCCACCGGGTAAACGAGGGATAGGATTGTTTCGAGTGGGAGGGCACGATGACCATGCGCGGCGCGATCGGTGGTGTCCTGGCGGGCACCCTCCTGCTCACGGCCTGCACGCTGCCCAACGGCGGGGCCCTCTCGGACCTGCGGCGCAACCCCGACGTCCGGGTCCGCGCCACGCCCAGCCCCACGCCCACGCCGAGCCCCGAGGCCGAGGCCTCCGGGACGCCCGCGCCCACGCCCACCGCGACGGCGACGCCCACGCCCACCGTCAGCCAGACGCCGTCCGTGCCGATGCGGCTGCTCTCGGGCCTGGTGAAGATCGACGCCAACTACATCATCTCGACCGGCGGCGGCAACATCATCGCCGCGGGCGGTGGCAACATCATCGCCGCGGGCGGCGGTAACATCATCGCGGCGGGCGGCGGGAACATCATCGCCGCAGGCGGCGGGAACATCATCAGCACCGGCGGCGGGAACATCATCTCGACCGGCGGCGGCAACTACCGCACCGTGCTCGAGACGGCCTCGCTGCCCGTCGGCACCATGCTGCCGGTCAAGGGCATGGGCGTGGTCGCCGTCTCCCTCACCACCGGCAAGCCGATCGGCCCGATGGTCAAGACCGACGAGAAGGGCGAGTACCAGGTGCCCGTGCCCGAGTCGGCCAAGGACAACGTCTTGATCTTCAGCGCCTTCCCCTCCGAGGACGAGGAGAGCGCCCGCAACCTCGACCCGCGCCTGCGCTACGGCGCCGTCGTCTCGGCGAAGGACACCGAGACGATCACCATCGACGAGGACCAGTCGCTCCTGGCGCGCTACACCCTGACGGTGTTCACCGGCCGGGTCACGGAGATCCTCGAGAAGTCTCCCGAGACCATCGGGCCCTACATCGACGGGCTCCTCGACGCCTGGAGCGACTCGCCGGGCTCGGCCGCGCTGATCGAGATGGTCCGGGCCGCGGTGCTCGAGCTGCATGCCGAAGGGACCAAGGCGGGCGTGCCCGGGATGGCCCCGGACGCGCAGAGGGTGATCGGGCAGCGGGTGGCGGACGCGCTGGTGGCCCATGCGCCGCTCAAGACCTTCAAGATCAACCCGT
>JBKHVQ010000254.1:0-5710 GCA_046569985.1 Thermoleophilia bacterium
CGATGACCTGCGACAGGCGCGTGCGGTCGACGCCGATCGCGACGCGACGCGGCGGCACGATCTCGGTCGGCCCGACGAGGGCCTGCACCTCCACCAGCAGGGCGCGGCTGCCCTCGATCGCCGGGAACACGCACGATCCGACCCGGTCGCCGACCTCCGCCAGGTACAGGCGGGTGGGGTCGTCGACGCTGCGCAGGCCCTCGGTGCCCATCTCGAACAGGCCGGTCTCATTGGTCGACCCGAAGCGGTTCTTGACGGCGCGCAGCACCCGGTGGGCCCGCAGGTCGTCGCCCTCGAAGGCCAGCACGCAGTCGACGAGGTGCTCGAGCGTCCGCGGCCCGGCGAGGCCGCCGTCCTTGGTCACCTGACCGACGAGGATCAGGGCGCAGCCGCTCTCCTTCGCCAGCCGCATCAATTCAACGGTGGCGTGCCGCACCTGGTTGGGCGCGCCGGGGATGCCCTCGACCGCGTCGGCGTGGAGCGTCTGCACCGAGTCGATGGCGCAGACGGCGGGCCTGTGAGTCTCGATCGCAGCGACGACGCCCTCGAGACGCGTCTCGGCGAGCACCTGGATCGCCCCGCAGTCATCCTCGAGCCGGTCGGCGCGCCCGCGCACCTGCCCGGGCGATTCCTCGCCGGTCACCAGCATGACCCCGGTCGTGGCGGACATCGCCGCCAGCGCCTGCAGCACCAGGGTGCTCTTCCCGATGCCCGGCTCCCCGCCGATCAGCACGAGAGACCCGGCCACGAGGCCCCCGCCGAGCACGCGATCGAGCTCGGAGATGCCCGTCGCGATGCGTTCCGGCCGGCTGTCGGTGAGGTCGGCGAGGCGGGCCACGGCCGGCGGCGCCGCGCGCAGGCCCCCGCGCGCGGGCGCGGCCCGCTCCGCCACTGTTCCCCACTCGCCGCACTCGGGGCAGCGGCCGACCCAGCGCGGCGCCTGCGCGCCGCAGGCGTCACACGCGAACGTCACCCGGGCGCGCGCCGGGGCCACCGCTATCGTTCTCCGGGTCAGCGTGCCGCGCTCGGCGCGGCCCGGTGACCCCTGCGGTGGCCCCGCATCACGTGCTCTCAGCCCTCGGTGCTACTGGGCTGGGATTCGTCCGACGGCGTGGCACCGGTGGTGCCGGCGCCGATGGCGGCCGTCTCCTCGGTGGCCTCGGAGGCCGGGGCCGCGGGCGGCTCGACCACGGTGACCGACATCTCCTCGCCGTCGCGGTCGATGGTGACCGCGCTGCCCTCGGGGAAGCCGCCGCCCAGGATGTGGTCGGACAGCGGGTCCTCGACCAGGCGCTGGATGGCGCGACGCAGCGGGCGCGCTCCCATCGTCGGGTCGTATCCCTGCTCGACCAGCAGTTCCTTCGCGGCGTCGGTGAGGTGCAGCGACAGGCCGTAGTCCTTCATCTGGTTCTGCAGGCGCACCAGGAGCAGATCGACGATCTCGGTGATCTCCTCCTTGGTGAGCTTGTGGAACACGATGATCTCGTCGATGCGGTTGATCAGCTCGGGCCGGAACACGCGCCGCAGCTCACCCATGATCCGCGACTTCATGTCGTCGTAGGTGATCCCGCTCTCGTCGGACACCGAGAAGCCCAGCGGCGTGTTGCGCGAGATGGTCGCGGCGCCGATGTTCGAGGTCATGATGAGGATGGCGTTGCGGAAGTCGACCGAGCGGCCCTGCGCGTCGGTGAGGCGCCCGTCCTCCAGGATCTGGAGGAGGATGTTGAACACCTCGGGGTGCGCCTTCTCGACCTCGTCGAGCAGGATCACCGAGTACGGCTTGCGCCGCACCTGCTCGGTGAGCTGGCCGCCCTCGTCGTACCCGACATAGCCGGGGGGCGAGCCGACCAGGCGCGACACCGCGTGCTTCTCCATGTACTCGGACATGTCGACCTGGATCAGCGCCGACTCATCGCCGAAAAGGAACTCGGCCAGCGTGCGCGCGAGCTCGGTCTTGCCGACACCCGAGGGGCCGAGGAAGATGAATGAGCCGGAGGGCCGCTTGGGGTCCTTGATGCCGGCGCGCGCGCGGCGGATGGCCCGGGAGACGGCCTTGATGGCCTGCTCCTGGCCGATGACGCGCTTGTGGAGCTCGTCCTCCATGCGCAGCAGCTTCTGCGTCTCGGCCTCGGTCAGCTTGAACACGGGGATACCGGTCCACATCGAGACGATGTCGGCGATCTCCTCCTCGCCGATCGACGGCCGCGGGCCGCTGTCATCGCTCTTCCACTGGTCTTCGAGGTCGCGCTTCTTGTTGGTGAGGCGCCGCTCCTTGTCGCGGAGGTTGGCGGCCTTCTCGAACTCCTGCGCCTCGATCGCCGCCTCCTTCTCCTTGCGCGTCTGGTCGATCTCCTCTTCCAGCTCGCGGTAGGTCGGAGGGGCGGTCATCGTCTTGATGCGCATGCGCGACCCGGCCTCGTCGATGAGGTCGATGGCCTTGTCGGGCAGGAAGCGGTCGGAGATGTAGCGGTCGGCCAGGTTGGCCGCCGCCGCCAGCGCCTCGTCGGTGATCGTGATGCGGTGGTGGGCCTCGTAGCGGTCGCGGAGGCCGCGCAGGATCTGCTCGGTCTCCTCCTGGCTGGGCTCGTCCACGTTGATGCGCTGGAAGCGGCGCTCGAGGGCCGAGTCGCGCTCGAGGTATTTGCGGTACTCGTCGAGCGTGGTGGCCCCGACGGTCTGCAGCTCGCCGCGGGCGAGAGCCGGCTTGAGGATGGAGGCCGCGTCGATCGCGCCCTCCGCGGCACCCGCGCCGACCAGGTTGTGCAGCTCGTCGATGAACAGGATGATGTCGCCGCGCTGGGTGATCTCCTTCATCACCTTCTTCAGCCGCTCCTCGAACTCGCCGCGGTACTTCGAGCCGGCGACCAGGGCGGCGAGGTCGAGCGTGTAGATCTGCTTGTTGCGCAGCAGCTCCGGGACCTCGTTCGAGGCGATGCGCTGGGCCAGGCCCTCGATGACCGCGGTCTTGCCGACGCCCGGCTCGCCGATCAGCACGGGGTTGTTCTTGGTGCGGCGCGAGAGGATCTGCATGACCCGCTCGATCTCGTTCTGGCGGCCGACCACCGGGTCGAGCTTGCCGTCCGCGGCGAGCTTGGTGAGGTTGCGGCCGAACTGGTCGAGCAGCTTGCTCGACTTCTTGTCGCCCGACTGGCCGGAGGGGCCCGCCTGCGCGCCCTGCTGGCGCCGGCCGGGGCCGGACAGCATGCGGATGATCTCGTTGCGGATCTTCTCGGAGTCGGCGTCGAAGTCGGCCAGGATGCGGGCGGCCACGCCCTCGTTCTCGCGGACCAGGCCGAGCAGGATGTGCTCGGTGCCGATGTAGTTATGGCCGAGCGACAGCGCCTCGCGCAGCGCCAGCTCGAGCACCTTCTTGGCGCGCGGAGTGAAGGGGATCTGACCGGAGGTGACCTCCTCGCCCGAACCGACGATCCGGATCACCTGGGCGCGGACCTCCTCCACGGTGATCTCCAGGCCCTCCAGCACGCGCGCGGCGAGGCCCTCCTCCTCACGGAGGAGGCCGAGCAGGATGTGCTCGGTGCCGATGTAGTTGTGCTTGAGGGTGCGAGCCTCTTCCTGTGCCAGGACGACGACCTGGCGGGCCCGCTCAGTGAACCGCTCGAACATCGGGTTTCCCTTTCCGACTCACCCGTTATCTCTCCTGATTACGTCGGCGAGTCCCCTTGAGGATGTGACCGGCGTACGTGAGACGTGGATGACGAAGACCCGCGGACGCCTGGCGGGCGCGCGGCTGAGAGGAACGTGTGAAACGGTTCCCGACAGACGGCGAGTCTAGCACGGGCACCCCCCGCTCCCGCCCTGCGGGCAGGGGGCCGGGGCGACCGGCTGGGGGTCGCCGTCGCAGCACGTCTCGACCTTGATGTGGCACCTCTCGCACCACCCGCCGGCGCCGCGCCAGACCAGCGCGTGGCCGCATGCCGCGCAGTTCACGATGCCCCTCCGGCGACGATCACGCGGACATGATGATCGCCGCCCCGGACATCCGCGGCGGGACGCGTCCCGCCGGAACGGGCCGACCTAGTGGCGGACGCGCCGGTCCTGGTCGGGGTAGATCAGCAGGCCCATTGTGCGGGCGCGCTTCACGGCGCGAGCGACCTGGGACTGCTGGCGACGCGAGAGACCCGTGATGCGGCGCGAGCGGATCTTGCCGCGCTCGCTGACGAAGCGCCGCAGCGAGGGGTAGTTCTTCCAGTCGATCTCTTCGAGACCCAACTGCGGGCGACGCTTGCGCTGCGTCGGCGCCGCGCCCTTCCGGCCCTTGGTCTTCGCTCGGGCACGGCCTCGTGGCTTAGCCATCCGCTCCTCGGTCCAATCGTCGATCTAAAGACAGCGCGGGACTATACCGCAGCCCGCCTCCGGGACAAGCCGCCACCGCACCGCCGCGGCAGGATACCGCACACGCGGGGGCGGCATCGGCGGGCCACGCCCGCCCGGTCAGCGCGCGGGCGTGCCGCAGATCAGATGCGCAGCCACCGGCGTCCCGGCAGCGGTCGCCGCGTCGGCCCCGGCGGGAAGCGCGAACTGGAAGGCCATGCGGCGGGCGGACGTGAACGCCGCCCTCCTCACGATGGGGGTGGCCCAGCGCCCGTCGAAACTCGTCATCCGGTCGGTGTAGGCGCCGAGGTCGACGCCCCAGCCGAGGGCGCGACCCCTGCAACAGGTCGCCGTCATCGACAGCGCGCCGTTCGCTCCGATGGTGCCGCGCTTCACCACCACCGACGACCCCCGGGCCTTGACGCAGGCGACATCCGCGAACGCCCCGGGCGAGCCTGTCGTCGCCAGCGCATCCGGGGCCTTGTCGACGACCACCCTCCAGCCACGGGGGCCGTTGGGCACGGAGGTGAACGCCCCGAAACCGGGCGCGTAGTCCTGGGAGAGCGGCGCACCGCTCGGGACGAACCCCCGCGGGCACGTGGCGGCCGCGGTGGCGCGGCCGAAGCCCGCGCCGCTGATCCCCGGCACCAGCCGGCCCTCGACGCGGCGGTTCACGACCCGGCCGTTGCGCAGGCACAGCACCTGCAGGCGGCTCACCGCCCGTCCCCTCGGGCCGACGACGATGCTGCTGATGGCCGCGGGGCCGAAACTCTGGGCGGTGAGGTAGTGGGTTGCGGAGGCGATACCCGGGGCGATGGCACGCTCGTTGGGGCGGCAGGCCATCGAGACGCTCTGCGAGTAGGGCAGGGTGACCTCGCCGCTCGAGAGCGGGGCGACGCTGGTGGCGAAGGTCTTCACGGCGACCCGGGCGCTCGGCGCGGTCGCCGCCTGCGCCACGGTGGTCGCCGCCAGCAGAGCGGCGGCACCGAGAAGGGCCGCCCGGGGAGCGATGCGGGCGATGCCCATGGCGTGACTCTATATCCGCCTGCCCGCAGGACGCCAGGGGTCACGCGAGCGGGCGGGCCAACTCCTAGCTGCGCATCGCGGGGAAGAGCACGACCTCCCGGATCGTGTGCCGGTCGGTCAGCAGCATCACCAGCCGGTCGATCCCCAGCCCCAGGCCGCCGGTCGGCGGCATGCCGTGCTCCAGGGCGGTGAGGAAGTCCTCGTCCATCGGCTGCGCCTCGTCGTCGCCGGCCGCGCGGTCGGCGGCCGCCATCGCGAAGCGGGCGCGCTGGTCGTCGGGGTCGTTGAGCTCGGTGAACGCGTTGCCGATCTCCATCCCCCCGGCGAACGCCTCGAAGCGCTCGACCACCCG
>JBKHVQ010000255.1:0-12378 GCA_046569985.1 Thermoleophilia bacterium
GGAAGCCGCCGGAGCCTGACGGCGCCGGTGCCGCCATGGCTCGTCGGCAGCGACCGCGTCCCCGGCGGTGACCGTCCAGAAGTCCCAGATCCAGCGGTGTACGAGTCGGAGGGTCACGGGGAGGGACACGAATGGCCGCTCAGCGTCGCAGCAGCTCCCGGAAGTCGGCGGCGTTGCGCAGCGCGTAATCCCGTGCGTTGTTGTTGAACACCACCGCCACCTCCTGCGCGCGCTCGGCCATGTCGAGCACCGGGCCGACCCACTCCTCGAGCTCCTCGGGCGGATAGACATAGTCGAAGCGCTCCGCGACGGTGCGCCCCGTGGTCCACGTGTCCGCGTTGCGCCCATGGAGGCGCAGATACGCCAGATCCGGCGTGGTCACCTCCACGATCGGAGGCATCGCGCTGGCGACGTCGATGCGGGGGGCGTCCACGACCACCCACGCCGCGTCGTGGTCCGCCAGCAGGGCCGCGGTGCGCTCCCGCTCGCCGGGGGCCGCCCACGAGCGATGGCGGAACTCGACCGCCACGCGCACCGGGCGGAACCGGTCGATGATGCGGGCGACCTCGGCCCGCTCCCGGTCGCCCGCCGCCACATACGGGGGGAGCTGCAGCAGGATCGCCCCGAGCTTGTCGCCGAGCGGCCCGACACCCTCCAGCAGGGAGTCGATGACCGCATCGCGCAGTTCGCGGCCGGGCCGGCGGATGCGCCCCCGGTTGTCGTGCCGCGCCGGCAGGTCGCGCAGCGGCGGCGGCAGGCGCCCGGGCTCCGAGGGGTGCCCCGAGATGACCTGGTGGGCCTTCACATGGAAGCGGAAGTCGTCCGGGGTGCGCTCCGCCCAGTGCGCCGTGGTCTGAACCGTCGGGAGGGCGTAGAAGGTGGCGTTCACCTCCACCATTGCGAAGCGGTCGGCGTAGTAGCGCAGCCGCGCCGCGGCATCGTTCTTCACCTCCGGCGGGTACCACCCCGCCCTGAGGAACTCAGGGTCGGTCCACGAGGCCGTCCCCACCCGCACATCGCCGCTCATCTCACCCGCCTCGCACCGGCCCGCCCTGTCCCCGCGACTCTAGACTGCGCCGGTGCTGCTGCTTCCCCCGTCCGAGGGTAAGGCGCCCGGGGGTGACGGCCCGCCGTGGGCCGACGGTCCGCGGGCCTTCCCGGCCCTGAACCGGCGTCGCGTGCGCGTGCGCAACGCGGTGCGCCGGGCGCTGCGGGCCGCGCCGGACGGGGGCGAGCGCCTGCTCGGGGCCCGCGGGCCCACGCTCGAGCGCAGTCGCGCAGAGTGGAAGGAACTCGACAGCGCGCCCACGCTCCCCGCGTGGCGGCGCTACAGCGGTGTGGTGTGGGAGGCCCTCTCACCCGCGACCCTCTCCCCCGCGGGCGCAGCCGGTCTGCGGGAGCGCGTGCTCGTGCCCAGCGGCCTGTGGGGGCTGCTGGCGGCGACGGACCCGGTGCCGCCGTACCGACTCAGGATGGCCGCCCGCGTGGAGCCGCTCGGCACGTTGGCGCGCTTCTGGCGCGACCCGGTCACCGCGGCGCTGTCGGAACGGGCCGGTGCCGGATGGATCGTCGACCTCCTGCCGGGCGAGCACGCGGCGGCCGTCGACGCGGGCGGGCTCCGGGGCGCGCGGCTCGTCCGCGTCGAGTTGGTGACGGGCGGCGCGCGGCGAGCCGCCGGGCACGCGGGAAAGCACGCGAAGGGACTGCTCGCCCGCGCGGTCCTGGAGACCGGCGCCCGCGCCCCGGACGAGGTGGCGACGCTGGATGTCGTCGGCCTGCGCACCATCGAGGTGCGGGCGGAGGCGCCCCACCACGTGGTGGTGATGCAGCTGACCTGAGCGCCGCGGGGCGGGCTCCTAGACCCAGCCGCGTTCGCGGGCGAGCAGCAGGGCGTGCGCCTGACCGCTCACGCCGAGCTTGCGGTAGACGTGGTGCAGATGGTTGTGGACCGTCGACGCCGAACAGCCGAGTTGCAGGGCGACCTGCTTGGGCGCCAGCCCCCCCGCGAGCAGACCGAGCACCTCGAACTCGCGCTCGGTGAGATCCGGCGGCCGATCGGCCTCGCTCTCCGGTTCCGCGCCCATCAGCAGCGAGTCGAGCGTGCGATCGTCCACGCCGCACGCGCGCGCCGCGTCGGCGACACGCTCGGCGGAGGCCACGTCGCCCTCGCGGGCCCGCACGACGATCCCCGCCAGCCACACCACCCGGGATGTGAGCGCGTCGGGGGGCTCCTCGTCGTGGTGGCGGTGCACGGCGTCGGCCAGGTCGGCCGACAGCCCCCAGCGCCGGCTGATCCATGCGCCCACGCGGACATGGTCGGTTCCGAAGACCGCGCGCTCCTGCCGCAGGGTGCTCAGCGGCGCCGCGACCGTGACCCCCGCGTCGGTCGCGACCTTCGCGAGGATCGGCATCCCGATGTCCTTCAGCAGGCCCGCGACATGAGCCTGGGCGCCGATCGACGGGTCGGACCGTTCCGCGAGCGTCTGGGCCACGTCGGCGACATCGTTGGAGCGCCGGACCAGGGTCATGGCGGCGAGGCCGTAGGCGGGCAGCGAGCCGGCGAGCAACGGATACGTGCTCGCGGCGAGCAGGAGGGCGCGCAGGCTGTCGGTGCCGATGCGCACCACCGCCTGATCGAGCGTGTCGGCGGCCCCACCGTAGATGGCGCTGCTCCCCAGGCGCAGCACCTTCGCCGCGAGTTCCGGGCTCTGACCCACCCGCTCGGCGACATGACGCATCGATGCCCGTTCCTGGTCGAGCAGGCGCAGTGCACCCTCGACGACGGCCGACGGGGCCGACAGGCGCTCCGCGGCGGCGGCGACCAGGGTGGGGGCGACGGTGCCGGCGCGCGCCGCCGTGCGCACCGTGGCGCTACTCATGCGATGACCCCCCGCGCAGGGGCGCGGGAGCCATGCCGCGGCGCACCAGCGCACGCAGCGCGGCGACCGCGCCGACGTCCAGCGCCGTGCCCGCCTCATCGTCGATGCGCGACAGTGCCTCATCGACCCCCACCGGGGCGGAAACCGGCGTGCCGCTCACGAGACGGTCGAAGCGGTCGGCCACCGCGATGATGCGCGCCTCGACGGGGATCTCCTCCCCCGCGCGCCCGTCCGGGTATCCGCCGCCGTCCGGGCGCTCGTGGTGGTGGCGCACCCACGGGCCCATGTCCTCCAGGGCGCAGCCGCTCAGCATGCGCGCGCCGATCTCCGGATGCCGGCGCAGCTCGTCGAGCTCGGCCTCGCCCGCCCGCCCGGTGGGCACCACGACATCGCGGCGCATGCCGGCCTTGCCCAGATCATGCAGGCGTCCCGCCAGGCCGATGCGCTCACCGTGACCGGACGGGAAGCCGAGCTCGCCGGCGATCAGCGTCGCGAGGCGGCCGACGCGGTCCGAATGCCCCGAGGTTGCGGGGTGCCGCTCGTCCACGCTGCCCGCCAGGGCGAGGAGGGTCGCGAGGAGCGACTCCTCGTCGGCGCTGCGACGCTGCTCCTGCGCATCGAGGATCGCGGCCGCCTCGCGGTGGAACAGGAAGGTGCGGTCGCCGCCGTGAAGGCGCGCCCAGGTCATCGCGCTGTGGGCATGGGTGAACAGCTCGTCGGAACCTGCTGCCTGGTCGGGGAAGCTCGCGACGCCCACCGAGAGGGTGAAGGCCCCCGCCAGGACGGTGTCCTCGCGCAGGCTCGCCCGCAGGCGCTCGCCGACGCGGAACGCGTCGATGCCCTCGACCTCCGGGAGGATCGCCGCGAGTTCGTCCTCCCCCACCCGGCACCCCACGTCCATCGCGCGCAGCCGCGCGGCGACGTGGGCGCTGAGCGCCTGCATGGCGGCATCGCCGGACGCGGCACGGCCCTCGGCGCGCACGTCGCGCAGGCCGTCGAGAGAGAGCACCGCGATCGACAGCGGGCCGCCCGTGCGGCGGGCGCGCTGGCACTCCTGGTCGAGCCGGGTGCGGAAGTAACGGGAGTTGAAGAAACGGGTCAGGGGGTCGACGGCGCCGAGGTCGCGCACCTCGCGCTGCAGTACGACCGTGGTGAGGGCGGCGGCGGTGTGGCCCGCCAGGCCGGTCAGCGCCTCCAGTTCGTCGGCACCGACGCCCTCCTCCGCGGCGCTCAGCACCGCGAGATACCCCAGGGCGGCGCGCTGGCCGACGGCGGCGACCGCGGCGGCCCGGAAACCGCGCTCGCGCAGCGGGTTGGCCGCGTCGAGACTCCCCCGCCAGTCGTCGCCGTGGGCGAGCCCCACGCGAAGATCCGGGGGCACAAGCCCCGCGATCTCCGGCTCGGTGAGCGGGTCGGTGCCGTCGCAGGCGGCGGTCTCCAAGCGGGCCGCGCCTGCGGCGACCAGGACGGCGGCGGGCGCGCCTGTCAGCGCCCGCGCGTCGCCGAGCGCCATCGTGATCGCATCGCGCGGATCCTGCGTGGCGCGCAGCGCCTCGGCGGCCATCGCGAGGCGCCGCGCGCGCCGGCGATCGTCGCTCCGGGCGCGGGTCAGGCGCACCACCTCGAGGGCCATGGCGCAGTGGGTCGCGACGACGCGCAGCGCGGCGACGGTACCCGCATCCGCCTCGGCGCCCCAGACCTCGATGTGGCCGATCACGCCGTCGCGGCCCTCCAGGGGCGCGACCAGCGGAGTGGCGCCGGGGGGCGGTGCCCCGTCGAGGGCGAGCTGGCCGGAGCGACCGGATCCGACGGGGCCGACGACGCGCCCGCCGCGGGCGCCGGTGACCGCGATCGCGGCATCGAGGGCCGTGAGGGCGAGCCGCTCGGGGCGACGCTCGCGCGCGATGCGGTCGATCACCTCCGCGAGCCGCTCAGGCCCGCCCCTCCCCAGGTCTCCCATCGCGCGCCCGGTGCCTTTCTCGCGGTTTCGTGCCGGCGGTGCACGTATCGGCCCGCGAGGACCGCCCCTCAAGCCCCGGGGTGGCGACGCGACCCCTTGCCGTCACCGTCCCGACAGGGGATGTCAGGGGTCGAGGCGCCGGAGCTCGGCCTCGATGCGCGCGCTGTCCTCGGGTGACACCTCGGGAACCGCGTCGGGATCGGATCCGGGTCGCCTGCGCGCCCACGCCCGCGTGAGGAACGGGATCATGATCAGCCCCAGCAGGGCGACGGCGGCGGGGACCACCCACGCGACGAGGTTGAAGCCCGACTTCGGCGGGGTGGCGAGGACCTGATCGCCGAAATCCTCGACCATCGCGTCGATGATGCGGTCCTTGTCCCACCCTTCCGCGATGCGGGCGGCGATGAAGCGCTTCATGTCGTTCGCGGCCGGGGAGTTCGAGGTGTCGAGCGGGGCGTTGCATGTGGGGCACCGCAGCTCGCGGGCCACCTCGTTCACGCTGAGCGCGGCCGCGACCCCCGGCAGCACCGCGAGCGCGAGCAGCGCGAGGGCGACGACCCGCCTGAGCGACCGCATCACGCGCCCTCCGCCAGGAGCTGCTCGATCGGGGTCGTGAGCTGCGCGGGGCTCGTGAGCTGGCCGATGTGCTTCAGCGCGATACGGCCGTCCGCGTCGATCACGAAGGTCTCGGGCAGCTGGCCGACCTCGAAACGCAGCTTCACGTCGTCGCCCTTGTCCCGGACGTTCGGGTACGAGACCTCGTGGCGCGCGATGAACTCGCGGGCGCTGTCGGCCAGGTCCTCGACATCGACGCCCAGCACCACGACCTCCTCGCCGCGGCTGCGGTAGCCGCGCGCGACGCCCTCCAGAAGCGGGGCCTCCGCCTCGCAGGGCAGACACCACGACGCCCAGAAGTTGAGCACGACGACCGAGCCACGCAGGTCGGTCAGATCGAACTGCGAACCCACCGGGCCGACGCCGTCTCCCGCCGTCAGCACGGGCAGCTGCAGTGCGGGTGCCTCCGGCCGCTCCCCCTCGGCCAGCGCGTCCTGGATCGTGCTCTCCACGCCCTGGTTCATCAGGCCGACGACCAGAAGGGCGACGATCGCCGCCACGGCGACCGCGCTCACCACGATCACGACGGTGCGACGCCGGCCCCCGTCGGGCGGTTCGGCGCCGGGGTCGGGCGGAGGCGGATCGTGCACGGGTTCGGCCATGCTCGTCATGGTAGTCGCTGGCGGCCGGAGCGCCCGGGCCGTTCGCCCGCCTGGCCCGGGGTCAGACGGTGCCGGTGGTCGCCACGGCGGGGGTCACCGCCACCGAGCCGTCGGGGTCGCCCCCCAACTCGGCGTACAGGACGGTGGTGTTACCCAGCCAGTTCGAGTTGAGACCCATCGGATCGTTGGCGGCACCGACCGGGCAGTACTTCTGTTGGATCTGGGCGAGCGTGACCAGGCCCTCATCGAGGTAGCCCTTCTTGAGGCCCGCCGCGACGGCGGCGATGTTCTCCTCCCACGAGGCGAACGGCCGGTGCGGACCCCACCCGAAGGCGTTGTTGATCGAGCGGGCACCGGGATCGGTGCCCAGCGAACTCTCGGCGCGCGCGATCGCCGCCAGGGCGCGTGGATCGACGCCGTTCGCGAGCCCTTCCCTCACGAACACGGCCCCGTACCCCTGGAGGGGTGAGTCGGGGTTCTTGCGGGCGATCCAGTCGTCGATCCGGGCGGCCATCTCGCTCGCCCCGGGAATCCCGGCCACCGGCCGGGTGGCCGTCGCCGGCGCGAAGGCGCCCACGCCCTGGGCGGATGACAGCGCGTCGGCGAAGGCGGCCGGCCCCTGCGGGGAGAACGATGACGCGAGCGCCGCGCCGGGGGGCGGGGCCGCGGGCGCCTGCGCGGGCGCGCCGGCCGAGATGAGGCCCTGGATCTCGCCGATGCGCGCGAGGGCACCGCTGATCCCGATGACGTCCTGAACGCTCACGCGCCCAGCATCGGCGGGAAGGGGCGGGCTCTTTACCCGGTGAGCAGTTCGCGGACGGCGTCGCGCGGGTCGCTGACCCGCATGAGGGCCTCCCCGACGAGGATCGCGTCGACGCCCGCCTCCTCCAGGTCGCGTACCGCCTGCCGGGTGGTGATGCCCGACTCTGCGACCACCACGGTGCCCGCCGGGACGTCGGCGAGCAGCCGGAAGGTGGTCGCCAGGTCGACCTCGAGGCTGTGCAGGTCGCGGTTGTTCACACCGATCACCTCGGCGCCGGCCTCCACGGCGGTCTCGACCTCGTCCTCGTCATGCACCTCCACCAGCGCGTCCATGCCGAGGTCGGACGCGACGCCGATGAGAGTCGAGAGGCGCTCCGGCTCGAGTGCGGCGACGATCAGCAGGACGGCGTCGGCCCCGGCCACCCGGGCCTCCAGAAGCTGGTACTCGTCGATGAGGAAGTCCTTGCGCAGCAGCGGCAGATCGCAGGCGGACCGCGCCTCGGCGAGGTCGTCGAGGCTGCCGCCGAACCACTGAGGCTCGGTCAGCACCGAGACGGCGCGCGCGCCGGCGTCCTGGTAGGCCCGCACGATCTCCGTGACGCTCGCGCCCGGGCGGATCGCCCCCTTCGTGGGGCTCGATCGCTTCATCTCCGCGATCAGGGAGATGCCCTCGCTGATCAGCGCCTCGGAGAAGGGCCGCTCGCGGCGATGCGGGCCGAGCCGGGCCTCGAGCTCGGAGGCCGGGACCCTGCGCATGCGCTCCGCCAGGTCCGCCTGCGTGCGCTCGACGACGGTTTCGAGGAATGTGGCCATCCGGTGGCGGAAAGACTACGTGGTGGCGAGAGCGCGCGTCGTGCCCACGAACGCCTCCAGGCGGTCGCGCGCGGATCCCTCGTCGATGCTCGCCTCGGCGACGGCGATACCCGCCTCCAGGTCCGGGGCGCGACCGGCGAGCCAGATCGCGGCCGCCGCGTTCAGCACCACGAGATCCCGTGCCGGACCGCGGACCCCGTCCAGCACCGAGCGGGTCACGGCGGCGTTCGCGGCGGGGTCGCCGCCGGCGATGTGCTCCTCGGCGGGGGCCGTGAAGCCGAACTCCTCGGGGTCGATCACCGACGCGCACACGCCCTCCGCGGAGACCCCGAGAACGTCGTTGACGGCTCCCGTCGAGAGCTCGTCGAGCCCATCGCGCCCGCGCACCACGAGGGCCCGCTCGGTGCCGAGCGCGGCAAGGGCCTCGGCGAGGCGGCGCAGGTAGTCGGGGTCGGCGACGCCCAGGAGCTGACGCGGCGCGCCCGCCGGGTTCGCCAGCGGGCCGATCAGGTTGAACACGGTGCGGACCGCGAGCGCCCTCCGCACCGGCACGATGTGCTTGAAGGCCGGGTGGTGGGCCGGCGCGAACATGAAGCCGATCCCCACCTGATCGAGACAGCGGGCGACCGCGTCGGGGCCGAGCTCGATGCGCGCGCCGAGGGCCTCCAGCACGTCGGCGCTGCCGCACTTGGAGGTCGCGGACCGGTTGCCGTGCTTGGCGACCGCCACGCCCGCGCCCGCCACGACGAAGGCCGCCGTCGTGGAGATGTTGAAGCTGGAGCGCCCGCCGCCGGTGCCGCAGGTGTCGACGAACATGCCCTCGGGCCCACGCACCGGCTGCGCGTGCGCGCGGATCACCGAGGCGAGCCCGGCGATCTCGTCGGCGCTCTCGCCCTTCGCCCGCAGCGCGATCAGGAAGCCCGCGGTCTGGGCGTCGCCGGCCTCGCCGGACATGATCGCCTCGAGCGCCTCCGCGGCCGTCTCACGACCGATGTCCTCGCCGGCGAGGAGCTGGTCGATGGCGCGGGAGATCGCCGCGGCGGGCATCGCTACCTCCGCCCCGAGGTCGATGCCAGGAAGTTCGCGAGCAGGTCCATCCCGGCGCCGGTCAGGATCGACTCGGGGTGGAACTGGACGCCCTCGACGGTGTACTCGCGGTGGCGAAGCCCCATGACGATGTCGCCGTCGCACCAGGCCGAGCGCTCCAACTCGGGCGGCAGGTCCGGATCGACCACCAGCGAGTGGTAGCGGGTGGCGGTCATCGGGTCGGCGATCCCGGCGAAGACGGTGGACCGGTCGTGGCTGATCTCGCTGGTCTTCCCGTGCACGGGCTCCCGCCCGCGCACCACCCGCCCGCCGAAGGCCTGGCCGATCGCCTGAAGCCCGAGGCAGACGCCGAACACCGGGATCTCACCCGCGAACGCCCGGATCGCCTCCAGCGAGACGCCGGCCTCGTCGGGGGTCTTCGGTCCCGGCGAGATCATCAGGTGGGTCGGTTTCAGCGCGCGGATCCCCGCGACGTCGACGGCGTCGTTGCGGCGCACGATCACCTCGGCGCCGAGTTCGCCCAGGTACTGCACCAGGTTGTAGGTGAAGCTGTCGTAGTTGTCGATCAGCACCACTCGCGCCATCACCACTCCTCCTGCGCGGCGGCGACCTCGATGGCGCGCAGGAGCGCCGCGGCCTTGTTCCAGCTCTCGGTGAACTCGGTCGCCGGCACCGAGTCGGCGACCACGCCCGCCCCGGCCTGCACATGGACCACGCCGTCCTTGCAGACCAGCGTGCGGATCGTGATGCAGGTGTCCAGGTCGCCGTTCCAGCCGAGGTACCCGAGGGCGCCGCCGTAGGGGCCGCGCTTGGTGGGCTCGAGCTCGTCGATGATCTCCATGGCGCGCACCTTCGGGGCGCCCGAGAGGGTCCCGGCGGGGAAGGTGGCGCGCAGGGCGTCCGACGCGCGCATCCCGGAGCGCAGGCGCCCCTCCACCGAGCTCTCGATGTGCATGATGTGGCTGTAGCGGCGCACGTCCATCAAATCGCTCACATGCACCGTGCCGATCTCGGACACGCGGCCGATGTCGTTGCGCCCCAGATCGACCAGCATCACGTGCTCCGCGCGCTCCTTGGGGTCGGCGAGCAGCTCCTCCGCCATGCGCTGATCCTCGTCCTCGTCGGCCCCGCGCGGCCGGCTGCCGGCGATCGGGTGGGTCTGGACGACGCCGTGCTCCACCTTGACCAGCGTCTCCGGCGAGGAGCCCACCAGGGTCACGTCGTCGCACTCGAAAAAGAACATGTACGGCGACGGGTTCACGGTGCGCAGCGCGCGGTAGACCGCGAACGGGTCGAGGTTCATCGACACCGAGAACCGCTGGGAGGGGACCACCTGGAAGGCGTCGCCCGCGAAGATGTAGTCGCGCACCGTCCGCACCGCGGCCTCGTAGTCGGCGCGTGCCATGTTGCTGCGCACCTCGCCGAGCTCGGGCGCCGGCGAGGGGGGCCGCGCGGGCAGCGGGCCCGCGAGCCGGGCCTTCAGCTCGGCCACGACCTCGGAGGCCGACGCGTAGGCCTCGGCCGGGTCGACCCCGTCGGGGGTCGGGCAGGGCACCACGATCGTCGTCGTTCGGCGCAGGTGGTCGAACAGCACCACCGGCCCGGTGATCAGGCAGACGAGGTCCGGAACGCCCAGGTCGTCTGCGGGCACGTCAGGGAGGCGCTCGACGCTGCGGACCAGGTCGTAGCCGAAGTAGCCGACCGCGCCGCCGGCGAACGCGAGGTCCTCGTCCGGCGGCGCCATCCTCACCGCCTCGACGGCGTCCTCGACGGCGCCGAACGGGTCTGCCGCGTCGAGTTCGCGCTCCGCCCCGGGCTCCTCGCGCTGCACCAGCCGCCCGCCGGCACCGCGGATGACGCTCTGCGGGCGCACGCCGATCATCGAGTGCCGCCCGAGGCGGCCATGCTCCACCGACTCGAGCAGGAACGCCGGACCCCCGTCGCGCAACTTGAGGAACGCGCTGACGGGGGTCTCGCAGTCGGCGATGTAGGTGTGCACCAGCGGCACCTGGCCGTGGTTCGCCGCGAGCTCGCGGACCCGCTCGAGCGGCGGGGTGATGTGGGGGCGCCCGCCGGCCGGCCGCGGGGCGACCCGCAACTGCAGTGAGGGGGCCTCGGTCACGCGGGTGGGCGCCGGGACGCGAGCTCCGCGGCGATCTCCTCGAACTCGACGCCGCTGGCGCGCCACAGCACCGACAGGTGGTAGAGCAGGTCGGCACTCTCGTAGACGACCTGACCGTGCTCGCGGCCCTTGGCGGCGATGACCACCTCGGTGGCCTCCTCCCCCACCTTCTTGCAGACCGTGTCGATGCCCTTCGCCAGCAGGCGGCTGGTGTAGGAACTCTCGGGATCGGCCTCCGCGGCGCGGTCGGCGACGGTGCGCACCAGGTCGGCGATGGCCGCGAAGGGCTCACCGGGCGCGGCGTCGACGGGCGTGAAGTAGCAGGTCGGCCGGCCCGTGTGGCAGGCGGGGCCGGCGGGGTCGACCAGCACGACCAGGGAGTCGCCGTCGCAGTCGAGGATGATCCCCCGCACGGACTGGGTGTTGCCGCTGGTGGCGCCCTTGTGCCACAGCTCCTGGCGAGAACGGCTCCAGAACCAGGTCTCGCCGCGCTCGAGCGTGAGCCCCAGCGACTCGCGGTTCATCCAGGCCTGGGTCAGCACGCGTCCACTGCGGGCGTCCTGGACGATGGCGGGCACGAGGCCGTCCGCACCGAATCTGACGCGCCCGAGCAGCTCGGACGCGCTGATCGGCGCGCTCATCGCGCGTACCCCACGGCGGTCGTCGACGAGACCCTCACCTGCCACCTCCGTTGAGCGCCGCCAGCTCGGCGAGCACCGTTGCGACATCCGCGGTCGCGACGCGCGCGGCGCCCGCGGTGACCAGGTCCTGGACCGCGCTGAGGCCCTCCACGCCACCGGCGGCCCGCACGCCGACGGACTCCGAGAGAGCATCGCGCATGATCTCGACATCGTGTACCGACGCGTTCCCCCCCACCCCGGTGCTGGTGCCGGCGAAGTCGGCCCCCGCCTCGTCGACGATCAGACAGGCAAGGCGGGTCAGTTTCTCCCCCAGGCGCGGCGCCTCGAGGGTCACCGTCACGAGCACGTCGCCGCGGGCGACGTTGGCTGCGCGCCCGCGCACCGCGTGCATGACGCGCACCAGGTCGTCGCGCACCGCGCCGAACTCGCCGGCGAGCATCCCGCGGTGGTTGAGGACCACGTCGATCTCCTCGGCCCCCTCGGCGACGGCCCTCTCCGCCTGGGCCACGCGCTCCGCGGTAGCGTGGGCACCCGAGGGGTAGTCGATGGCGACGGCCGGCTTGACATCGCACCCGCGCAGGCGGTCGACGACCAAGGGGAGATGCTGGGGAAGCACGCAGAGGGACGCGACGTGGTGTTCGCGCACCCGCTCGCATGCCTTCCCCAGCACCTCATCGCCGATGGAGGCGTCGAGCAGCGTCTGCTCGAGGGTCTTGGTGAGGTCCTCGACGCGCATCAGAGGGGCACGGCGCGTGAGGTCCCGAACATCTGGTCGAGTATACCCACGTCGGCGACGCCGGTCGGGCGGCCCTGATGCCGGAACTCCCGGAGCTGCAGGCACTCGCGGAGGGCCTCGACCGCGCCGTGCGCGGCGCCGTGGTGAGCGGGATGCGCATCCATCACCCCGCGACCCTGCGCACGGCCGACCCGGCGCCGG
>JBKHVQ010000256.1:0-1653 GCA_046569985.1 Thermoleophilia bacterium
CGAGGACATGAAGATCCTCTTCGACGGCATTCCGCTCGACGAGATGAGCGTGTCGATGACGATGAACGGCGCGGTCATCCCGTGCCTCGCGTTCTACATCATCGCGGCGGAGGAGCAGGGGGTGAGACCCGCCCAGCTCTCCGGGACCATCCAGAACGACATCCTCAAGGAGTTCATGGTCCGCAATACCTATATCTACCCGCCCGGCCCCTCCATGCGGATCATCTCCGATATTTTCGCCTTCACCTCCAAGGAGATGCCGCGCTTCAACTCGATCTCGATCTCCGGCTACCACATGCAGGAGGCCGGGGCGACCGCCGACCTGGAGCTCGCGTACACGCTGGCCGACGGGGTGGAGTACATCCGCGCCGGCCGCGAGGCGGGCATGTACGTGGACGCCTTCGCGCCGCGGCTGTCGTTCTTCTGGGCCATCGGCATGAACTTCTTCATGGAGGTCGCGAAGCTGCGGGCCGCGCGCCTCCTGTGGGCGCGCCTGGTGCGCCAGTTCGACCCGAAGAACACGCGCTCCCTGTCGCTGCGCACCCATTCCCAGACCTCCGGCTGGTCGCTGACCGCGCAGGACGTGTTCACCAACGTGATGCGCACCTGCATCGAGGCGATGGCAGCCACGCAGGGCCACACGCAGTCGCTGCACACCAACGCCCTCGACGAGGCCCTCGCGCTGCCCACCGACTTCAGCGCGCGCATCGCCCGCAACACTCAGCTGTTCCTGCAGCAGGAGTCGGGCACCACCCGCGTCATCGACCCGTGGGGCGGCAGCTACTTCGTTGAGCGCCTCACCCACGACCTCGCGCGCGCCGCCTGGGCGCACATCGAGGAGATCGAGGCCGCCGGTGGCATGACCGCCGCCATCGAGGAGGGCATCCCCAAGATGCGCATCGAGGAGGCGGCCGCCCGCACCCAGGCGCGCATCGACTCGGGCCAGCAGCCGGTGATCGGCGTGAACCGCTACCGCCTCACCGACGAGGAGCCGCTCGATGTGCTGAAGGTCGACAACCGCTCGGTGCGCGCCCAGCAGATCGAGAAACTGCGCCGCCTGCGCGCCGAACGCGACGAGGCGGCCTGCACCGCGGCGCTCGAACGCCTCACCGCCGCGGCGGCCCGGGGCGCGGAGGGCACCCGCGGGCGGGGACTCGACGAGAACCTGGTCACCCTGGCGGTCGACGCCGCGCGGGCGAAGGCGACGGTGGGGGAGATCAGCGACGCGCTCGAGCGCGTCTACGGCCGCCACACGGCGCGCATCCGTACGATCTCGGGCGTGTATCGCCACGAGGTGGGAGAGTCGGCCGGCGCCGACCGCGTGCACGCGCGGGTGGAGCGGTTCGCCCGCGATCGCGGCCGGCGCCCGCGCATCCTCGTCGCGAAGATGGGCCAGGACGGCCACGACCGCGGCCAGAAGGTGATCGCCTCGGCGTTCGCCGACCTCGGTTTCGACGTCGATGTCGGGCCGCTGTTCCAGACCCCCGCCGAGGTGGCGCGTCAGGCGGTGGAGGCCGATGTCCACATCGTGGGCGTCAGCTCGCTCGCCGCGGGGCACCTGACGCTGGTGCCCGAGCTGCGCCGCGAGCTCGCCGGCCTCGGCGCCGGCGACATCCTGGTGGCCGTCGGCGGGGTCATCCCACCCGGTGACTG
>JBKHVQ010000257.1:0-3113 GCA_046569985.1 Thermoleophilia bacterium
CCAGGTTGAACGCCTGGAAGATGAACCCGACATTGTCGCGCCGCGCGCGGGTCTTCTCCTTCTCGTTGAGCGTCGCGAGGTTGAGGTCACCCAGCCAGACCTCGCCTGAGGTGACCGAGTCGAGCCCGGCCAGGCAGTGCATCAGGGTGGACTTGCCGGAGCCCGAGGGCCCCATGATGGCGGTGAACTCCCCCGCCCAGAAGTCGGCGTCGATCCCGTCCAGAGCGTGCACCTCGGCGTCGCCCTTGCCGTAGATCTTCACGGCTTCCACGGCGCGCGTCGCCGCGACCCGCCCGCCCGTCCCGTCCGTGCCCATCACGCCTCCCTCGCAGGTGCCGCCGACGAGGCTACCTCAGACGGGCCTCCGCGCGGTTACCCGGCGGGAAACATCCGCGGCGGCCGGGTCCGTCCGATCAGGTGGTCCGGGCCGCCGCGAGCGTGCGCCGCAGGGCGGCCAGCAGCCCGTCGGTCTGCTCTGCGGTCACGACGAGCGGCGGCAGGAACCGCAGCGTGCGCGGGGTGGTGTTGTTGAGCAGGTAACGCTCCGCGAGCATCGCATCGACGATGTCGGCGGCGTTCTGGCGCGGCAGGTCGATGGCGCACATCAGCCCGCGGCCGCGCGCCTCGGTGGCGAGGCCGTCGGCGACGAGGCCCCGCAGCCCGTCGAGCAGGCGACCGCCGACCTCGCGCACGTGGGCCTGGAGGGCGGGGTCGGCGAGCACCCGGCACGCGGCGAGACCCGCCGCGCATGCCAGGGGACCACCGGCGAAGGTCGAGCCGTGGTCGCCGGGCTGGAAGGTCGCGTCGATGCCCGGCTTCGCCACGACGGCCCCGATCGGTACCCCGCCGCCCAGGCTCTTGGCGAGGCACATCACATCGGGCTCGACGCCGGCGCCCTGGTAGGCGAACAGCGTCCCGGTGCGCGACAGGCCGGTCTGGATCTCGTCGAACACCAGCAGCGCGCCGTGCGCGTCGGCGAGCTCGCGCGCGAGCTCGAGCATCGCCTGCGGCACCGGGAGCACGCCGATCTCGCCCTGGATCACCTCGAGGAAGATCGCGCACGTGCGCGGGCCGACCGCGGCGCGCAGGCCCTCCAGGTCGTCACGATCGACGTGCACGACACCGGGTACCAGCGGACGGAACGGCTCCTGCTTCGACGCCTGGCCCGTGAGCGACAGGGCACCGTAGGTGCGCCCGTGGAAGCCCTCCACAAGGGCCACGACCTCGGGACGGTCGGGGCCGCCGCGCTTGCGGGCCAGCTTCAGCGCCGCCTCGGAGGCCTCGGCCCCCGAGTTGCAGAAGTAGACCCGGCCGCCGAGCGAATTGTCGCGGATCCACTCCGCCAATTCGATCATCGGCTCGGTGTAGTAGAGATTCGAGACGTTGATCAGGCGCGCCGCCTGCTCGGTGATCGCCCGCACCACCGCCGGGTGGCTGTGGCCGACGTTCGTCATCGAGATGCCGGCCATGCAGTCGAGGTACGCGTTGCCCTCGGCGTCGTAGAGCACGGCGCCCTCGCCGCGCACAAAGGCCACCGGCTGGCGCCGGTAGTTCGGCATGAGAGCGGCGGCCTCGCGCTCGACCAGGCGCTCGTCGATCACGTCGTGATCTTCGTGCCGACGCCCATCTCGGTGAAGATCTCGATCAGCACCGAGTGCGACAGGCGCCCGTCGACGACGTGTGCGGCCTCCACCCCGTGATCGAGCGCGTCGGCGACGGCGGCCAGCTTGGGGATCATCCCCGCGCCGATGCTGCCGGACGCCATCATGGCCCGGACGTCGTCGAGGCGGCACTCGCTGATGAGGCTCTCCGGGTCGGAGACATCCGCGAGGATGCCCTCGACATCGGTGAGGAAGATCGCCTTGCGCGCGCCCAGCGCGGCGGCCAGGCGGCCGGCCACGGTATCGGCGTTGATGTTGTAGCTCTGGCCCGACTCGTCGACCCCGACGGTGGCCACCACCGGGACGAAGTCGGACAGGCGCTCCAGCACGCGCACGTCGAAGCCCGCCACCTGGCCGACGAAGCCGAGGTCCGCGTCCGGGTTCAGGGCCTTCTCGGCGCGGATCAGGCCGCCGTCGTCGCCGGAGAGCCCCACCGCCGACACCCCGGCCAGGTGCAGCTGGGCGACGATCTCCTTGTTGATCTTGCCCACCAGCACCATCTTGACCAGTTCCATGGTGGGCGCATCGGTGACGCGCAGACCGTGGACGAAGCGAACCTCCAGCCCCAGCCGGTCGGAGTAGCGCGAGATGTCCGGCCCGCCGCCGTGCACGACGACCGGGTTCATCCCGACCAGCTTCAGCAGGGCCACATCGCGCGCGAACGAGGCCTTCAGCTCGGGGGTGGTCATCGCCGCGCCGCCGTACTTGATCACGATGGTGGCGCCCGCGAACTCGCGGATGTAGGGCAGCGCCTCCAGCAGCACGCGGACACGTGCCTCGACCTCATCGCGCGAAGGGCGTCCATGCGGGGGTGTGAGGGGCGTCGTCATCGCGCGGCATCGTGGCACATCCCGCGCCGGGATGGCACGGTACGGACACGATGGGTCACCACCACGGCCACGGGCACGAAGACGGAGACGGCCACGCGCTCGTGGCGGCTCCCGGGGGCGACGAGGCGGCGCGGCGGCGGGCGCGGCGGGCGCTCGGCACCGTCCTGGCCCTCACCGCGGGTTTCGCCGTCGCCGAGGTCGTCGGCGGCCTGGTCGCCGGCAGCGTCGCCCTGCTCGCCGACGCCGCGCACATGCTCTCCGACGCGGGCTCGATCGCCCTCGCGCTGGGGGCCCTCTGGCTGGCCGGGCGTCCCGCGACGGGGCGCATGAGCTTCGGCTGGCGCCGCGCGGAGATCCTGGCCGCCCTGGCAAACGGGATCGCCCTGGTCGCGATCGGCCTCTGGGTCATCGTCGAGGCCGCCGGCCGGCTGGGTGACGCGCCCGATGTCCAGGGCGGCACGACGCTCGTGATCGGGGTGCTGGGCCTGGCGGTGAACGTCGCCGCGGCGCTGATCCTGTGGCGCTCGGGTGGCCGCAGCCTCAACGTCCGCGCGGCACTGATGCATGTGCTGGCCGACCTGGCCGGGTCCCTGGGGGTGATCACGGCCGCGGTCGTGATCAT
>JBKHVQ010000258.1:0-1744 GCA_046569985.1 Thermoleophilia bacterium
CACGGCCTCGGCATCGACGACCTCGACGCGCTGGCCGAGCAGGGCCGCCAGATCCGCGCGGGCGAGGAGAGCGCGTCCAAGGTGAAGCTGCCGCGGATGTACCCCAAGGTCTGGAAGGCCCTGGCGCGCGTGGCCAACTCCGAGCGCGGCTACGACGAGTTCGCGGAGACCATCGACAGGCTCGAGGCCGAGCAGCCCGTGGCCCTGCGCCACGCCGTGCAGCCGCAGCTCGCCCCCGAGGCCGACCGGGTCGCCGCCGAGCGGGTCAGCTCCAAGGTGGGCGAGCACAACCTGCCGTTCGTCATCAGCTCGATGAGCTTCGGCAGCCAGAACGAGACCGCGTTCCGGGCCTACGCCGAGGCCGCCTACCGCGCCGACATGCTCTCGATGAACGGCGAGGGCGGCGAGATCCCGGACATGTACGGGCGCTATCCGAAGCACCGCGGCCAGCAGATCGCCAGCGGCCGCTTCGGCGTGTCCTCGCTGCTGCTGAACTCCTCGGAGTGGGTCGAGATCAAGATCGGGCAGGGCGCCAAGCCCGGCGAGGGCGGCCACCTGCCGGGATCGAAGGTCACCCACGCGATCGCGCGCGCCCGCAACGCGGCGGTGGGCTCCGACCTGATCAGCCCGTCGAACAACCACGACCTCTATTCGATCGAGGACCTCGCGCAGCTCATCGACGAGCTGAAGACGGCGAACCCGTTCGCGAAGGTCATCGTGAAGGTCCCGGTGGTGCCGGGGGTCGGCACGATCGCCATCGGCATCGCCAAGGCGGGCGCCGATGTCCTCACCCTCTCCGGCTACGACGGCGGAACCGGCGCCGCCCGCCAGCACGCCCTGCGGCGCGCCGGCCTGCCCTGCGAGATCGGGACGGTGCTGGCGCACCACGCGCTCACCGAGGCCGGCATCCGCGACCGCGTGGAGATCTGGGCCGACGGGGGTCTGCGCAGCGCGGCGGACGCCGTGAAGCTGATGTGCATGGGCGCCAACCGGGTCGGCTTCGGCACCGCCGCGATGGTCGCCATCGGCTGCACGATCTGCCGCGGCTGCCAGCTCGACACGTGCCACGTCGGTATCGCCACCCAGATCGAGGACCAGGAGGAGGCCACCGAGCGCGGCCTCAAGCGCTTCGTGCCACGGGTGTACGAGCCCGCCGTCGAGGCCCTGGTCAGCTACTTCACGGAGATGGGCGCCGCCATGCGCGAGCTGGCCGGCCAGATGGGCGTGGAGAACGTCCAGGACCTCGTGGGCCGCGCCGACCTGCTCGTGCAGGTGTCGCACCATGACCGCCTCGACCTCGACGGGCTGCTGACGCCGGTCGGCGAGCAGATCATCACCGCCCCCAGCGGCACCCCCCGCTTCTTCCGCGCCTTCACCCCGCCGCCGCCTCACCGCGCGCCCGAGGTGGCCGCCGAGCGGCTCTCGTCCGGCGCCGCGCTCGCGGTGGAGGAGGAGACCACCACCGCGGCCGACCGCAACCTCGGCACCGACCTCGCCGGGCTCCTGGCCCGCGCCTCGACAGGCGTCAACACGGCGTGGCGCAGCGCCGACGGCGGCGTCAGCCCGGCGAACGCCGCGAACGGCAACGGAGACGGCGAGCACCCGCCCCTTGTGGACCTATCGTTCACCAAGGGCGCGGCGGTGGGCGGAGGGCTTGCGGCGTTCACCCTCGACGGCGTGCGGGTGCGCGTCTCCGGCGGCGCCCAGGACGGCGTGGGCAAGTGCGCCCTGGGTGGCGAGATCC
>JBKHVQ010000259.1:0-3525 GCA_046569985.1 Thermoleophilia bacterium
GCCCCGCGCGGCCCGATTCGGCCGCGCGGGGCGACGGGTCACGCCGGCGTGCGGGCCAGCCCCTCGGCCCTCGCGACCTCGATCACCCGGTCGCGCACCGCCGGGGCGACCGCCCGGTTGAACACGCTGGGGATGATGTAGTCCTCGTTGAGTTCGTCGTCGGGGATGCAGGCGGCGATGGCCTCGGCGGCCGCCACCTTCATGCCCTCGCTGATCTGGCTCGCGCGGCAGTCGAGGGCGCCGCGGAAGATGCCGGGGAACGCGAGCACGTTGTTGATCTGGTTCGGGTAGTCCGAGCGGCCGGTCGCCATCACGCGCACGTAGGGGGCGGCGATCTCCGGCATGATCTCCGGCACCGGGTTCGCCATCGCGAACACGAACGGGTCGGGCGCCATCGTCTTCAACTGCTCGACGCTGAACGTGCCGGGCCCGGAGAGTCCGAGGAACAGGTTCGCGCCGGCGACCGCCTCGGTGAGCCCACCGCGGATGCCCTCGGGGTTGGTGTTCTCCGCGTACCACTCCTTCATGGAGTTCATGTTCTCGGTGCGCCCCCTGTAGATGGCGCCGCGCGAGTCGCAGCCGATGATGTTCGTGACGCCGGCGTTCATGAGGATCTTGGAGCAGGCGACACCCGACGCGCCGACGCCGCTCACCACGACCTTCATGTCGGCGATCTTCTGCCCGGTGATCTTGCAGGCGTTGATCAGGGCGGCGAGCACCACGATGGCGGTTCCGTGCTGGTCGTCGTGGAACACCGGGATGTCCAGGGTCTCCTTGAGCCGGTCCTCCACCTCGAAGCAGACCGGGGCGGCGATGTCCTCGAGGTTGATGCCACCGAACGCCGGTGCGATCGCGGTGCAGGTGTCGATGAGGACCTGGGGGTCCTTCGAGTCGATGCAGATCGGGTAGGAGTCGACGCCGCCGAACTCCTTGAACAGCATCGATTTGCCCTCCATCACCGGCATCCCGGCGGCAGCGCCGATGTCGCCCAGGCCGAGGACCGCGGTGCCGTTGGTGATGACGGCGACCATATTCGCGCGGATCGTGAGGTCGAACGCCTTGAGCGGATCCTCGGCGATCGCCTTCGCCACACGCGCCACTCCGGGCATGTAGACGACCGACAGGTCATCGCGGTTCTCCAGCGGGACCGTGGACACCATCTCGATCTTGCCGCCGCGGTGCATCGCGAAGGTGCGGTCGTGGTGCGCGAGGACGTTGACGCCCTCGACGCTTCCCGCCGCCGCGACGATCCGCTCGGCGTGCTCCAGATCGGAGGCGTTGACGACGAGCTCGCGCGTGACCGAGCCGTAGCCCGCGCCGACCAGGTCGATCGCCCCGATGTCGCCGCCTACCTCGCCGATGGCGGTGGTGAGGCGCCCGAGCAGGTCGCTCGGCTGGGCCTGGATCTCGACGCGGATGGTGACGCTGTATTGGGCGCTCGGCGTGACAGCCAACGGTGCTCCTTGCGCGCGGTCGAATGCCGGGTGGATCAACCCGGGGAGCATACCGTTCTCCTGCGGCGATTCCTCTCGCGCGCGCACCGTTTGGCACCCGGAATAGGTGGGCACGCCGACGCTGTACATAGCCAATCTTTGCCAATACGGTAGCGCCAAGGACTCCGAATCAGGGAGAATCGTCATGCGCAGAGCACAACGATCGGTCATTGCGGGCGTTGCCGCAGGCGCCGTGCTGGCTGTTGGGGGTGTGGTCGCGGTGGATGCGATCACCGGCACGGCCGATGCGCAGTCCTCCACTCAGGTCACCCGCGCGGAGCTCGACGCGGCGAACCTGCGCTCGCAGAGGGCGATCAAGCAGGCCACCGAGGCATGGAACAAGGTGGCCAAGTATCTGGCCGAACCCGGTGAGCTGATCCGGGCCAAGGGCCCGCGCGTGAGTCAGCAGGCCGGTGTCGGCGGCGGCCTGCCCACCGGCCTGTTCGCGGAAGCATCGATCACGACCGCCAAGCTCGCCGACGGCGCGGTCACGACACCGAAGATCGCCGACGACGCGGTCACGCGGGCCAAGCTCGCACCGACCGAACGCTTCCGCTGGATCATGAAGACCACCAACGCGGCCAACGCCGTCGGGCGCACCTCGTCACCGGAGTTCGAGATCGTCCGCGAAGGGCCCAGCAACTACCGCGCCGACTTCAAGACTCCGATCGTCGGCTGCTCGTGGAGCGCGACGCCGGCGACCGACACCGGTTCGCCCGCCGCCGCCATGGTCCGCACCGCCATCGACAGCGTGAATAACCAGCGCGTCTGGATCCAGACCCTGGACGAATTCGGGATGAGCGTGGAGTCCGGCTGGTCGGTGCAACTGTTCTGCTGACACGGATCCCTGCGCCCACGCAGCGGCCGCCCCGGCCGCCGGGGTGATGTCGCCTCGCGCAGTCCGGAGCGGGGGCCACCCCCGTGGTGCCCCGCTCTAGACTGCGCCCGTGGCCGATAAGACCGCAGAGTCTCAGCGGGAGGCGGGCACCGGCGCCGGCGCCGGCCCGCTGCTGCTCATCGACGGGCACAGCCTGGCGTTCCGCGCGTTCTTCGCGCTGCCCGACTCGATCGCCACCGACAAGGGCCTCCCCACCAACGCCCTCTACGGTCTCGCGGCGATGATGATGAAGATGCTCGGCGAGGAACGGCCCGGCCGCGTCGTCGTCGCCTGGGATGCCCCCGGCCCGACCTTCCGGCACGAGATCGACCCCGAGTACAAGGGCACGCGCGCGCAGACGCCCGACCTCTTCCGCGAGCAGTCGGCCTACTTCCCGCCCCGGATGGAGGCCTTCGGATTCGTCAACGTCGAGCTGCCCGGGTACGAGGCCGACGACATCATCGGCACGCTCGCCCGCAGAGCCGCCGACAGCGGGGAGCGGGTGATCATCCTCACCGGCGACCGCGACGCCTTCCAGTTGGTCGACGACCGCATCAGCGTCATGGCCACCGGGCGCGGGGTCACCGACACGACCCTCTACACCCCGGACGCCGTGCGCGAGCGCTACGGGATCGGCCCAGAGCTGATGGTCGACTTCCGCGGCATGGTGGGCGACCCCAGCGACAACCTGAAGGGCGTTCCGGGCATCGGCGAGAAGGGCGCCGCCACCCTGCTGCAGAAGTACGGCACCCTCGACGCCATCCTCGAGCACGCCTCCGAGCAGACGCCCAAACGGCGCGAGGCGCTCACCGAGCACGCCGACACCGCCCGCCAGACGCGCGAAATGGCCCGCATCGACCTCGACGCCCCCGTCCCGCTCGAGCTCGACTCCGTTCCGCCGCTCGACTTCGGGCCCGAGCGGATGGCCGCGCTGCGCGAGATGTTCGCGCTGCTGCAGTTCGACACCCTCTCCCGGCGCCTCGGGGACCTCGCCGACGGGCACGAGGCGCCCGCCGACCCCGCCGACGCAACGCACACGGTCACCGCCGCCGCCGCCACGCCCGACGATCTCGCGCTGCGGTTCGCCGGGACCGCGCGCCTCGCACTGGCGCTCGTCGACGGCCGCTGGGCGGTCGCCGGCCACGGCGACGAGGT
>JBKHVQ010000260.1:0-9290 GCA_046569985.1 Thermoleophilia bacterium
CGGTGGTCGCCGTGAGCCGCGGCGGCGGTGGTCCCACCATGACCGTGGTGGCCGAGCTGGTCGCCTCCGGTCGCGGGGCGGCGGCGCGCCCGGCGTTCGAGCCCGGGCCGGTCATCCCGCTGGGGAAGGCCGCGCGCGGCGACGCGGACGTGGGCGACCTGGTGAGCGTGAGCGTGCGCGGGCGCTCGGCGCGCGTCGTGGCGGTGCACGGGCCGTCCACCTCGGTGCCCGCCGCCCTTCGGGGCCTGCTGGCCCACGAGCAGATCGCGCGCCCGTTCCCGCGCAGGGCGCTGGAGGAGATCGAGGGTTTCTCCGAGCGCACGCCGCTGGGTGACCGCGGCCGGCGCGACATGCGCGACCAGCGGGTGATCACCATCGACCCGGAGGGCGCGAAGGACCACGATGACGCCATCGCGGTCGCGCCGGAGGGGGCGGACGCCACCCGCCTGTGGGTTCACATCGCCGATGTCTCCCGGTTCGTCCCGGCGGGCGGGGCCCTCGACCGGGAGGCCGCCCGGCGCGGCAACTCGGTGTACGTGCCCGGCCACGTGGTGCCGATGCTGCCGCCGCGCCTGTCGTCGGACCTGTGCAGCCTGCGTCCCGGGGTCGACCGGGCAGCCCTCACCGCCGAGCTGGTGATCGGCCCCGGCGGGGATGTGCGCGAGACGCGTTTCTACCGTTCGCTGATCCGCTCGGAGCGCCGGCTGACCTATCCCGAGGTCGATGTCTTCCTGGGCGGCGAGCCGCTGGGCGACCCGCCGCTGGAGGCGGAGATCGGCCGCGCCGCCGCCCTGGCCGAGGCGCTGCGCCGCCGCCGAATGGCGCGCGGCGCGCTGGAGGCGCATTCGGGTGAGCCCGTGGTGCGCTTCGCGGGGGATCGCGTCGCGGCGATGCACCTGGAGGGGCAGACCCCCGCGCATTCGCTGGTGGAGGAGTGCATGATCGCCGCGAACGAGGCGGTGGCGCGCTTCCTGATCTCCAAGAACGCGCACACCGTCTTCCGTCACCACGAGGACCCCGCGCAGAGCCGGGTCGAGGGGCTCTACGCGCAGCTGGAGGAGCTGGAGGTGGCGACCCCGCCGATGCCGGAGGGCCCCCTCGGTCCCGCCCAGCGGCGCGACGCGGCCGCGGCGGCCGCCCAGGCGGTCGCCGCGCACCTGGCGGCGGGCCGCCCGGGGGGAATCGCGCTGTGGAGCCTCGTGCTGCGCTCGCTCAAGCAGGCCCACTACTCGCCGTCCGAGCCGACCCACTCGGGTCTCGCCAGCGCGGCCTATCTGCATTTCACCTCCCCGATCCGCCGCTACCCCGACCTGCTGGTGCACCGCGGGCTGATCGACGTGCTCGGCCTCGGCGGCCCGGGCCCGGGGAGGGCCGAGCTGGCGGAGGCCGCCGACCACTGCTCCGAGACCGAGCGCGCCGCGTCGGCGGTGGAGCGCAAGGCCGACGACATCTGCGCGGCGTTCTGGCTGCGTGACCTGCTGCGTGGTCGCGGGCCCGATACCCCGGTGCACGGCGAGGTGACCGGCGTGATCGACGCGGGCCTGTTCGTGCAGTTCGACGAGGTGTTCACCGGTTTCCTGCCCTCGCGCGCGATCGAGGATGACCACTACCGCGCCGACCCCCTCGGGGTCGAGTTGCGTGGCGAGGGCACGGGCCGACGCATCCGCATGGGCGATCCGATCAGCGCGATCGTCGACCGCATCGAGCCGCTGCGCGGGCGCATCGGCCTGCTACCGGTGGGGTCCGCACCGAGCGCGGGTCGCCGCGGCCGCCGGCCGCTCGGGACCACCCGCCGCCGGTGAGCGTCCGCCTGCTGTATTTCGACGGCTGCCCGCATGCGAGGATCGCCGAGGAGCGCCTCGCCGGCGCCCTCGCCGCGCTCGGGCGGTCCGGGTCGCCGGTGGAGCGCGTCCGGATCGACGATGCGCCGCCGGACGAGCGGGCCCTGTTCCTGGGGTCGCCGACGTTCCTGATCGACGGGGCCGACCCGTTCGCCGCCGACGGCGAGACCGGGCCGGTGATGGCCTGTCGCGTGTATCCGACGGACGCCGGTCCGGACGGAGCGCCGAGCGTGGCGCAGCTCATCGTCGCGATCGAGCGGGTCTGCGGCATCCGCTAAGGTTCCCCGCCCCATGGGCAAGACGAAGAAAAAGGACGGCGAGCGCGACGAGCGCTTCCGCGACATCGCGCAGAACCGCCGGGCTCTGCACGAATACGAGATCCTCGAGCGCTACGAGGCGGGGATCGCGCTGCAGGGCACCGAGGTGAAGGGCCTGCGCGAGCGCGGGGCCACGATCCGCGACGCCTATGTGCAGGTGCGCAACGGCGAGGCGTGGCTGGTCGGCGCCCACATCGCCGACTACATCAACTCGGGCCAGACCGGGCACGAGGTGATGCGCACCCGCAAGCTGCTGCTGCATCGGCGCGAGATCGAGAAGATGGCCCGCTCCGTCGCCGAGAAGGGCCTGGCGATCGTGCCGCTGCGCATGTACTTCTCCCACGGCCGGGCGAAGCTGGAGATCGGCGTTGGCCGCGGCAAGTCGACCTACGACAAGCGCCGCACCATCGCCGAGCGCGACGCGAAACGCGACGCCGAGCGCGCGATGAGGGCCGCCCGCCGCTAGGTGTAGTTCGCCAAGACGTTGTTCCCCAGCAGCTGGTTCAGGCGGGCTGCTGGGGTGGCGCGGGCGCTCCCGCCCGCGGCGATACGGGGCGGCGGGTGCACGACCGATCCTCCTCACGATGTGGGAGGGCGAAACCCGACGACGCCGGGCGGGGTCAGGTCGTGTGCGCCGCCTCGTCGTGGATGTGGCCTGCCCGCACGGTGCGCCACGAGTCCCAGGTGATGCGCAGGATGATCGCCGTGATGGCGAGGCCGATCAGCGGGTCGGCGATCGGCGCGCCCAGCGCGACCACGATCGCCGATGCGACGACCCCGAGCGACACGTAGGCGTCGGCGCGCGCGTGGGCTCCGTCGGCGACCAGCGCCGGGCTGTCGAGACGCCGCCCCGCCCGCGTGCGCACGATCCCCGCGAGCCAGTTCCCCGCGAAGCCGATCGCGCCGGCCGCGGCGAGCGCGGCCAGATGGTCGATGTCGGTCGGCGAGATCAGCCGCTCGATCGCGTGGTAGCCGGCCACCACGGCGCTGACGAAGATCGCCGCGACGACGAACAGGCCCGCCCAGCGCTCGGCCCGGGCGCTGCGCAGCATGAACGCGATGCCGAGGGGGATGGCGGTGGCGGCGTCGCCGACGTTGTGGATGAAGTCGGCGAGAAGGGCGACGCTGCCGGTGAACCACACCACCACCATCTGGGCGAGCGCCGTGGCCCCGAGGATGAGCAGGGCGAGGAGCACCGCCCGCAGGCCCTCGCGGGAGCGCGTGATCGACGGGTCGACCAGGCCGTGGGAGTGGCCGTGCCCGTGTTCGTGATGGTGGTGCCCGGCGTGGGCGTGCTGCTGTCCGCTCACGCCGGGGGCGGCCAGATCTCCCCGGAGGGCTTCTCCCCGCCGCGCACGATGCGCGCGCCCTCGGCGCCGATCGCCTCGTAGGGGCGCACCGCGGGGCCGCGCCAGCGTTCGTAGTCGGCGCACGCGGCGTCGGGGTCGTCGCGGTTCGCGGCGATCGCCTCCGCCAGGGCGTGCGCGTCGCCGAGGCCGAGACCGGCGCCGATGCCCGCCTCGGGGCCGAGGAAGTGCGCGGCGTCGCCGATGACCACCACCCCGGGGCGCCACCACTCCTCACAGCGCAGGATCGTCAGCTCCCGGTAGACCAGGTCGTCAACCGACGTGAGCCCCTCCAGCGCGGGTGCGGCGGGCGGGAGCAGGGCGGCGAACGCCGCCTTGAAGCGTTCGAGCCCGGGGGCCTTCATCCCCGCCTCGCCGCACCGCTCGATGTCCCACCAGCCGGCCGACCCCTCGGGCCAGCCGAGCAGGCCCACCTGACGCCCGTCGGCCTGGTAATGCATCGCGAAGGAACGGTCGATCACCACCGGTGAGAGCCACGAGAGGTGGGCGCCGTCGGCGAGGCGCGACTCGGGCTCGATGCCGGCCATCGTCCGCACGGGTGAGCGCAGCCCGTCACAGGCGACGACCAGGTCGGCGGCGAGGTCCTGCTCGCCCCCGGGGCCGGTGATCTGCACGCCGGTGACACGGTCGCCGTCGCGCAGCAGGCCGGTCACCTCGGTGCGGTAACGCACCGGCACCCCTTCGGCCAGGATCTCGTTCACCCGGGTGAAGGTCGCCGTCAGGGCGATCGTGCCCTGGGGCGCTTCGGGGGCGACCTCCCAGGCGATCGCGCGCACCGCGTCGAACACCCCCGCCGCCCGCAGGCCCTCGAAGCCGTGGTATGGCAGCAGGAATGGGCGGGGGATCGACGCCCCGGGGTTCCCGCGGTCGAGCACCGTCGCCTCGATGCCACGGGAGTCGAGGATGCGCCACAGGGTGAGGCCCACCACCCCTCCGCCGACGATCACGATCCGCATCGCTTCTCCTCACTCGGTGGTAGGGCCCGGTTCACAGGTCCTCGATGATCAGCACGTGCATCGACAGGGCGCCATGCGCGCCCAGGGTCGAGATCTTCTCGATGTCGGAGGTGCGGCTGGGTCCCGAGACCAGCGACACCGCCGACGGTGGCCGCCCGCCCGAACGGAAGCGCTCGGCGAGGGCCTCGGCGAGGGTGGCGCGGATGCGCGAGGCCGGCAGCACCGCCAGGTGGCGCTCGCTGACCACGTCGATGCTGCGCCCGTGGGCGGGGCCGGTGGACAGCACCAGCGTGCCGCGCTCGGCCACCGCGAGCGTCGGCACGGTGATGCCGATCGTCGCCGTCGGCCCATCGAGCCCGAGCAGTTCGCGCCAGCCCGCGCCGCGGCCCTCGGGCCAGCGCAGCAGCTCGATGCCGTCGCCGGCGAGTGCGTCCGGCACGCCGATCCGGTCGAGCAGCGGGTCGGCGGCCACCAGTGCCCGGGTGCTGTCCCAGCCGGCCGCGACCCGGCGCGCGGCGTCGGCCGCGCCGGCCGCGCCGACGATCTCGCCACCGCCCCGCCGGCGCTCCAGAGCCTCCAGCAGCATGGCGGCGGTGGTGCTCACGGGCGCGGCGGCCAGCGGGTCGGCAGGTCGCGCTGGTTGGTCCACGCGGAGGCCGGGCCGGGCAGGCGGGCGATCCAGCCCCCGCGCCGGGCGCCCAGGCGCAGGGCCGCGCGCGCCAGCAGCCGCGAGGCCTGGTAGCCGAGCGGGGTGCGCCACGCCCGGCTCCAGGCGCGCATCCGCCGCCGGTCGGCCATGTGCGTCGCGGTGGTGGTGCGCCCCCGCACCCGCACCAGCAGGTCGTGGAGGGGGATGCCCACCGGGCAGGCGTCGTGGCACGAGCCGCACAGCGAGGACATGAACGGCAGCTCGGCCGACTTCTCGCCCCTCATGCCCTCCAGCAGCGGGGTGATCACGGCGCCGATGGGCCCCGAGTAGGGCGAGCCGTAGGCCTGGCCGCCGACGCTGCGCCACATCGGGCACGAGTAGAGGCACGCGCCGCAGCGGATGCAGTTGAGCGCCTCCTCGAGGTCGGTGCCGCGCAGCGCGCCGCGGCCGCCGTCGAGGATGAGCAGGTGGAACTCGTCGGGGCCGTCGGCCTCGTCGCCGGCGCGGGGGCCGGTGATGAGGTTGACGTAGGTCGCGGCGTCGTCGCCGATGGCGGCCATCGGCAGCACCTGCAGGATGTGGGCGGCCTGCTCCCAGTCCTCGACGACGCGTTCCATGCCCATCACCGCGACGTGGATGCGGGGGAGGGCGGTCACGAGGCGCCCGTTGCCCTCGTTCTCGACGACGCAGACGGTGCCGGTCTCGGCGACGGCGATGTTGACCCCCGACACGCCGATGTCGGCGACGGCGAACACCTCCCGCAGGCGCCGCCGCGCGTGGGCGACCAGCGCCTCGCGCCCCTCGGGCACCGCGGCGCCGCTCTCGGCGGCGAACAGGTCGCGGATCTGCTCCCGGTTGAGGTGCACCGCCGGGGCGATGATGTGGCTCGGGTGCTGGCCGGCGAGCTGCAGGATCCACTCGCCGAGGTCGGTCTCGACGACCCGCAGGCCGGCCTCATCGAGGGCCTCGTTGAGCTTGATCTCCTCGGTGGCCATCGACTTGCTCTTGGCCACCAGGGATGCGCCGCGCTGGGCGGCGAGATCGGTGATGTAGCGGCAGGCCGATTCGCCGTCGGCCACGCGCGCCACCACGCCGCCCGCGGCGCGCACGTTTGCCTCCAGGCGCTCCAGCAGCTCGGGGAGGTGGCGGATGTTGTCGGTGCGGATCTCGCGCGCCCGTTCGCGCATGCCGGCGAAGCCGTGGCCGTCGACCATGCGCCGGCGCCCGGCCGCCCAGCTGGCGGCCGCGGTCCTGAGGTTGCCGCCCAGCTCGTCGTCGGCGAGGGCCTCGGCGGTGCGCGACCGCAGCGACCCGCCGGCGTCGGGGTACATGACCCCGGGCTGTGTGCGCCGCTCGCTCACCGCTCGCCCTCGTCGGCCATCAGTTCCGCGAGGTGGCGCACCTTCAGGGGGATGCCCAGCCGGTGGGCGCGCCCGGCGATGTGCAGCAGGCACGAGACATCGCAGGCGACCAGTTCGTCGGCCCCGGTGGCGGCGGCGTTCTCGGCCTTCTGCTCGCCCAGGCGCCCGGAGACCTCCGGGAAGTTGAGGCTGAAGGTGCCGCCGAAGCCGCAGCAGGTGGCGGTGTCGGCCATCTCGCGCAGCTCCACCCCCTCCATCGCATCGAGGCACGCCCGCGGGCTCTCCCGCTCGCCGAGGACGCGCAGCATGTGGCACGAGTCGTGGTAGGTCACCGACCGTCCCGCGTGCGCCGCCGCCGGTGCGAGGCCGTGGCGGGCCACGAACTGCGAGAACTCGACGGTTTTCGCGGCCAGCGCCCGGGCGGCCTCCTCCTCGGGCTGACCCGCGAACAGCTCAGGATAGGCGTGCACCACCATCGCGGCGCACGATCCCGAGGGCACCACCACCACGTCGGCGCCGCGGAACGCCTTCAGCGTGCGGCGGGCCACGGGCCGCGCCTCGTCGGGGTGGCCCGAGCTCCAGGCGGGCTGGCCGCAGCAGGTCTGCCCGCGCGGCACCGCCACCGCGATGCCCGCCCGTTCCAGCACGGTGCGCGCGGCGCCGGCGACCGAGGGGGCGACCATGTCCGACAGGCAGGTGCGCATGAGCATGACGCGCATCGGCCGCCCTCAGTGGTCGCCGTAGAAGGCGGCGATGTGGGCGCGCAACCTGCGCTGCGCCACGACCGGCTGGTTGTCCTCGACCGCCTCCAGGATCGCGTCGTGCTCGGCGGTGAGCCCGGTGAGGGTGGCCTGCAGGTCGGGCTGGCTCTCGAGGTGCTCCAGCAGGTGCAGGCCCACGGCCCCGCGGATGGCGGCCATCACCAGGAACATGGCCTCGTTGCCGGAGCCGCGCACGAGGGCCATGTGGAAGTGCACGTCGGCCTCCTCGTACTCGCGGGCGCTGAGGCCCGGCCGGTGCATCACATCGAGGGCGGCGCGCGCCTGCTCGATCCACAGCCCCGGCGGGCGGCGGGCGGCCTCGGCGACGGCCTCGCCCTCCAGGAGGGCGCGGAAGCTCATCAGGTCGCGCACGCCCACCCCGTTGAGGCGCATCAGCGTGACGAGGGCGTCGCGGGCGTGGGCGCCGGCGCCCGGCACGACGATGGTGCGCGCGGGCGGGCCGGTGGCCGACACCAGGCCCTGGGCCTGCAGGGCGCGCAGCGCCTCGCGCACCGAGGCGCGGCTCACCTGGAACGACTCCGCCAGTTCCCGCTCGGTGGGCAGGGCGTCGCCGGGGGCGAGGGTGCCGGCGATGATGGCCTCGCGGATGCGGTCGGCCACCTGCAGGTAGATCGGCAGGCGCCGGGTGTCCTGGTGATCCTGCGTCGCGGGGGCGGGGCGGGCTTGACTCATGGTCTGACCAAAGATTAGCCTCCCTGACCCCGGCCGTGCGCCCGAAGGAGCGATCTGCCGCCCGTCGTACCCAGCCTGCCGGTCGAGCCCGGCGCCGCGCGCCGCGCGTGCGCCGACCTGCGTGCGCACCTGCCCGCGGGACGGGTGCTCGACGACATCGATGTCGTCGCCGCCTACCGTAGCGACCAGGCCGCCCTGGTCACCGGCGGAGTGCCGTGCGCGGTGGTACGTCCCACCTCCACCGGCGAGGTGGCGACCGCCCTCGCGGTCGCCGGCGCGCACCGGGTGCCGGTTGTGACGCGCGGGGCGGGCAGCGGGCTGTCGGGCGGGGCGGCCGCGATCGAGGGCGGCATCGTGCTCTCCACCGAGCGGATGACCCGCATCATCGAGATCGACGCGATGAGCCTGGTGGGCCGCGCCGAGGCGGGTGTGGTGAACGGCGACTTCGCCGCCGAGGCCGCCCGCCACGGCCTCTGGTATGCGCCCGATCCCGCCAGCCGCGCCTTCTCCACCCTCGGCGGGAACATCGCCACCAACGCCGGCGGGTTGTGCTGCGTGAAGTACGGGGTGACCCGCGAGAGCGTCCTCGGCGTCACCGCGGTCACCGCGGCGGGGGAGGTGCTCACCGTGGGCGGGGCGACCGTCAAGCGCGTGGCGGGGCTGGATCTGCTGTCGCTGCTGGTGGGGTCGGAGGGGACGCTCGCCGTGGTGACCGAGGCCGTCCTGCGGCTGCGGCCCGCGCCGCCCGCGCCCCTGACGGGGGCCGCGTTCTTCCCGTCGCTGGTGGCGGCCGGCGACGCGGTGGTGGGAATGGCCCAGGAGCGCACAAACCCCGCCCTGCTGGAGTTGATCGACAGTCACACCCTGCGCGCGGTGGAGCAGTGGCGGCGGATGGACCTCGACCTGAGCGCGGCGGCCCTCGTGCTGTTCCAGTCGGACCTGCCCGGCGATGCGCGCCTGGAGGAACTGAGCCGCTGCGCGCGCGCCTGTCAGAGCGCCGGGGCGAGCATGGTGGTGACCGCCGAGGATGAGGTGGAGAGCGGGATGCTGATGGAGGTGCGCCGCCTGTGCTTCCCGGCGCTGGAGCGCAGCGGGGCGACGCTGCTGGAGGACGTGGGCGTGCCGCGGGCGCGGGTGCCGGCGCTGCTGGAGCGCATCGAGCATGTCGCGCACGACACGGGCGCGCATATCGCGACCTTCGGCCATGCGGGCGACGGCAACATGCATCCGACGATCGTCTTCGACCGCGACGACCCGCGTGAGGTGGCGCGCGCCGAGGCCGCCGCCGCGGGCATCTTCGACGCCGCGCTCGACCTGGGCGGCACGATCACCGGCGAGCACGGGG
>JBKHVQ010000261.1:0-7055 GCA_046569985.1 Thermoleophilia bacterium
CGACGCGCGCGGTCTCGGAGTCGCCGGCGGCGCCGAAGGAGGTGAACTCGGTGTCGCCGTCGGGCCACATCGCGATGAGCCCGAGGAGGGTGAAGAGCGCCAGGCCCCCGAGCGCGACCAGCAGGGAGATGCCCAGGCGGGAACGATCGATCTGCACGCACACACTCTGCCAATCTCCTCGGCCGTCGCGCTGCCCCACCCGCCCCGACGGGGCCCGGGCGCGGAACCCGATCCGGTACTCTCCCGCGGATGAGATTCGCCAAATGGCAGGGGCTCGGCAATCACTACATCGTCGTCTCGCGCGACGACCTTCCGGCGCCGCTCACACCGGCGCGCGCCCGGCGGCTGTGCGACCCGCACTTCGGCGTCGGCGGGGACGGCATCCTGGAGGTCTCGTTCGAGGACGGTGTCCCGCGCATGACGGTCTGGAACCCCGACGGGTCCCACGCGGAGAACTGCGGCAACGGGATCCGGATGGTGAGCCGCTACCTCGACGACGCGGGGCGACTGCCGGCGGACGGGGTCGTGATGACCGGCGCCGGACCGGTCCGCGTGCGCGTGCGCGACGATGAGCTGGTTGAGGTCGCGATGGGCAAGGCGCGCTTCCCCGCGGGCGAGACCCGCGAGAACGTGCGCGTCGGGAGCCTGTCGGTCGACCTCACCGAGGTGTCCATGGGCAACCCCCACGCGATCATCGAGCACCCCGCCCCCGACGAGGTGGTGCGCGAATGGGGCCCGCCGCTCGAGGTCGCGCCGCGCTTCCCGGAACGCACCAACGTGGAGTTCGTGCGCACCGAAGGGCCCGGGGAGATCACGATGCGCGTGTGGGAGCGCGGCGTGGGGGAGACCCTCGCCTGCGGCACCGGCGCCTGCGCCGCGGCGGTCGCCGCCGTGCGCCTGGGGGGCATGCCCAGCCCGGTGACCGTCCACCTGGCGGGCGGCGATCTGGGGATCGCCGTCGACGACGACCTGGAGGTCACGATGACCGGTCCTGCGGAGGAGATCTACCGCGGCGAGCTGTCGGCCGCGCTGATGCGCGTATTGGAGGAGCTCTGACCGGGCGCCCGGTCGGGGCCGACCGGCTCCGGCAGCTCCCGCCGTACCTTTTCGCCCAGATCGAGCAGAAGATCGCCGCGAAGCGGGCGGCCGGGGTGGACATCATCTCCCTCGGCATCGGGGACCCGGACACGCCGACGCCGGCGCCCATCGTCGCCGCCCTCCAGGAGCACGCGGCGCGCCCCGACACGCACCAGTACCCGTCGAACCGCGGCCGCCAGAGCTTCCGCGACGCCGTGGCGTCGTTCTATGCCAGCCGCTTCGGGGTCACCCTCGACCCTGCGACGGAGATCATCCCGGCTCTCGGGGCGAAAGAGGCGATCGCCAACATCAACCTCGCCTTCCTGAACCCCGGCGACGTGGCGCTGGCGAGCGACCCCGGCTACCCGGTCTACACCACGGGCCCGCTGCTCGCCGGTGCCGAGCCGGTGGCGATGCCCTTGGTGCCCGAACTGGGCTTCCAGCCCGACCTCGGGGCGATCCCCGCCGCGGCGCTCGGGCGCGCGCGGGTCATGTTCCTGAACTACCCCAACAATCCGACCGGCGGGGTGATCGAGGACGACTTCTTCGCCCGGGTGGTCGACTTCGCCCGCGCACACGACCTGATCGTGGTGCACGACAACGCCTACTCCGAGATCACCTACGACGGCTACCGCGCCCCGTCATTCCTGGAGACGCCCGGAGCGAAGGATGTCGGCATCGAGGTCTTCTCCCTCTCGAAGACCTACAACATGACCGGCTGGCGCTCCGGGGCGGTGGTGGGGAACGCCGACCTGGTGCAGGCCTACTGGCAGCTCAAGACGAACCTCGACAGCGGCATGTTCGAGGCCGTCCAGGAGGCCAGCGTCACCGCGTTGCTCTCCGACCAGTCGAGCGTCGCCGCCATGTGCGCCATCTACCAGCGCCGCCGCGACACGCTCGTGGCCGCCCTGACGCGGATCGGCCTCGACGTGAGCGCACCGAAGGGCGCCATCTACGTCTGGGCCCGCGTGCCCGACGGCGAGACCTCGGCCACGTTCACCGAGAGGGTGCTCGAGGAGGCAGCGGTCGTCATCTCGCCGGGTGCCGCGTACGGCGCGGCGGGCGAGGGCTTCGTGCGCATGAGCCTCACCGTCCCCGACGACCGGCTCAACGAGGCCGCCGAACGCATCGCCGCGCTTGTCGGAGGCTGAGCGCGCGGGCCGGCCGCCCCTGGCGGTGCGCCTGCTCCACCCGGATGCCCGCGTCCCCGCGCGCGCGCATCCGGGGGACGCCGGCCTCGACCTGGTCGCCGTGTCGGGCGCCCAGCTGGCGCCCCACGGCGGGCGCGCGGCCGTCCCCACCGGGATCGCCGTCGCGATCCCGCACGGGTACGCCGGCCTGGTGCTGCCGCGCTCGGGCCTCGCGGCGCGGCACGGAATCACCCTCTCGAACGCCCCTGGGCTGATCGACGCCGGTTACCGCGGCGAACTGGTGGTCCTGATGGTGAACCTCGGCGACAAGGCCCACGCGATCCACGCCGGCGAGCGGATCGCGCAGCTCGTGATCGCGCCGATCGCCCTCTGCGCCGTCGCGGTCGTCGATGAGCTGCCCGCCTCCGACGGGAGGGGAGTGGGGGGCTTCGGCTCGACGGGGGTCTGAGCGGGGCCTGACACGCAGGTCACACCGGGGCCGCCCGGCGGCGGATCAGCGTTCGCGGTGGCGCGCGGCCCGGTCCGTCGCCACCGCGCGGGCGCGTTCCTCGAGGGAATCGTCGAGATGCGTGAGCGCGACCGGGGAGCCGGTGCGGTGATCGAGGGCCCAGGCCAGCAGCCGGTCGGCCACCCAGGGGTTCTTCGGCAGCAGCGGCCCGTGGAGATAGGTGCCGATGACGCGCCGCTGCACGCCCCCCTCGAAACCATCCTCGTCGTTGTTGCCGTGCCCGTGGACGACGCGCCCGAGCGGGCGGGCGCCGGGGCCCAGGTGGGTGCGCCCGGCGTGGTTCTCGAAGCCGACCACCCGGCACGTCTGGCCGTCGAGTTCGGCGTCGATCACCAGGTCGCCGATCAGCCGGGTCGGTCCGGCGACGGTGTCGAGGTCCAGCAGCCCGATCCCCGGCATCCGCCCGCCGTCGACGCCCGTGTAGCCGTGCCCGGCGAGCTGGAAGCCGCCACACACGCAGAGCATCGCGGCGCCGTCATCGACCGCGGCGTGAAGGGCGTCGGCTTTCGTCGCGGCCAGGTCGCGGGCGACGATCACCTGGTCGCGGTCCTGGCCGCCGCCCAGGTAGAAGAGATCGTGTGCACCGGGCGAGACCCGGTCGCCGATGCCGAGCGGGGTCACCTCGAGCGCCATGCCGCGCCACGCGAGCCGGCGGGCGAACACGGCGATGTTGCCCCGGTCGGCGTAGATGTTCATCTCCGCCGGGTAGAGATGCCCGAGGCGTACCGTCACGGACGCGCTCACGAGCCCACCGCCCGGCAGCGCCGGATCTGGGTCTCCGCGCCGGGTCCCACGGGCGCGCCCTCGAAGTCGCCGGTCAGCTCGATCGTCTCAAGCCCCGCCCGGGCGAGCAGGTGCTCCAGTTCGACGGGCATGAAGAGGTGCACGCGATGAGGGCGCAGGTACTCACGCACGGTTCCGTCGGCGGCGGTCTCGCGGATGCGGTGGGTGAACTCGAGGGTCTGGGTCACGGGATCCCAGGTGTCGTACCACGCGGAGTGGGCGAGCGTCGCGCCCGAGAACGGGTCGATGAACTCACCCGCGGCACGCTCCTCGCCGAGGGTGTCGGCGATCTCGACCGGGTCGGGCAGCGCCACATCGAAGATCAGCTCACCACCCGGCGCGAGGTGGGTGCGCGCGGACCGGAGGCAGGCCAGTTGGTCGGCCGGCTCGGTCAGGGCCTGCAGGGTGTTCATGGCGATGATCACCAGCCGGAAGCGCGCCCCGAGCGAGAAGTCGCGCATGTCCGCGCGCACCGCGCGGATCCTCTCGCCCAGGCCGGGCTCCGCGGCCGCGGCACGGTCGACCTGCCGGAGCATCTCGGGGGAGCCGTCCAGCGCCCACACCTCGGCCCCGTCGCGCGCCAGCGGCAGGGTGACGCGCCCGGCCGCCGCCCCGAGATCGAGGACGGGGGAGCCCAGGCGCGCCGCGTGCGCTCGCCAGAAGGGGATGTCGTCGCGGTAGTGGGCGTGCTCGCGCAGGAAGCGCGTCGCCTCGTCAGCGCTCACGCCAGAAGTCCTCGGCGAGCCCGCGGTCGACGAGGATCGCGCGCAGCCCCAGCATCGCCGTGTAGGTGGGGAGGACATACAGCGTCCCGCCCTCGGGCACCGACCGCAGCGCCGCGTCGAGCGCCCGCGCGGGGTCCCGCACCACGTCCGCCCGCTCGGGCGGCGGATCCGCGTAGCGGAAACGCAGGGCGAGTTCCTCGGCCCGGTCGCCGGTGAGCGTGAGCGAGGCGGCGCGCGCCAGCATCGGCTCGTAGTCGACATCCCAGACCCATGAGGTGTCGCGCCCGTCGGCGGTCCGGTCGTTGAGCGCGATCAGCAGGTGGAGGGGCTCGGGGTCGAGCAGGACGGTGCGCACCGTCTCGTTGGCGCCGGTCGGATTCTTCGCGAGCAGCAGGACGAGATCCCTCCCCTGGACCGTCAGCCTCTCCGAGCGCCCGAACGCCGCTCCGCTCGAGGCGAGCCCGCGTTCGATCGCGTCGAGCGGGATGCCCATGGCGAGCGCGGCGGCCACCGCGGCGGTCGCGTTGTAGGCGTTGTGCACCCCCGGCAGCGGCAGCTCGACGGCGATCTCGCCGGAGGGCGTCGCGATCGTCACCCCGATGCCGCGGACACCGTGCAGATCCACGCGCGTGGCGCGAACCGAGGGCTCCGGCCGCACCGCGCCGCATGAGGTGCACCTCCAGTCGCCGAGGTGCGCGAGCGTCACCCGCCGGTATTCGAGCGGCGCCTGACAGAGACGGCAGCGGGTCGAGTCGGCGGCGTGCGGCAGCTCGGCGAGGGCCACGGAGGGGTCGTCGACGCCGAACATGACCGGGTCCGCGTGGGCTCCGGCCAGCACCGCGACCGCGGGGTCGTCGGCGTTCAGGACCGTGCGCGCGTCGGGGGGCAGTGTCCGCACCATGTCGTCCCACCGGCCCGCGAGCGTCTCGAGCTCGCCGTACCGGTCGAGCTGGTCCCGGAAGAGGTTCATCAGCACGACGACGCGGGGCCGCAGCTCACGGGCGACGTCGGTCAGCGCCGCCTCGTCCACCTCGAAGAGCGCAGCGCGCCGGTCGGCCCGCTCCAGGCCGGCGTCCATCAGCGCCGTCGCCACGCCGGTGAGGAGGTTCGCACCGGACGGGTTCGAGACGAGCGCCACGCCGGCCTCACGGGCGCAGGCCGCGATGAGGCGCGTCGTCGTGGTCTTGCCGTTCGTGGCCGAGACCAGGGTCGACCCCCGCTGCAGCCGGGATCCCAGTTCGCCGACGGCGCCCGGGCGCAGGCGCAGCAGCACCTTCCCGGGCAGGCTGGTCCCGCCGCCGCGGCCGAGGCGGCGGGACAGGCCGCCGGCGGCGCGCGCGATCGCCACCGCGGCGGCGGCGGGCACCCGCGGCATCGGCGCGCTCACCCGGCGGGCGCGGAGGTTCCGTCGGGCGCGCCGACGATGACATCCGCCAGCGGCACGCGAAAGAGGCCGTGATCGAGCACCCCGGCGAGGGAGCGCGCCTCGGCGGCGACCGCCTCCCAGTCGGCTCCGCGGGGGAGGGCCAGGTCGATCAGCGCCATCCCGTCGTCGCTGCGGGCCTCGCGAAGGGAGGGGCCATAGGCCGACAGGCGCCGCAGCACCGGGCCGACGGCGAACGGCACGACCGCGAGGGGGAGGACGCCCCACTCATCGAGCGTTGCGACCACCTTCGGGGCGTCGACCAGCACCAGGAAGCGCCCGGCCGAGTCGGCGACCACGCGCTCGCGCACATGCGCGCCGCCGGCCCCCTTGACCACGCGGCCCCGAGGGTCGACGGCATCGGCGCCATCGAAGGCGACATCCAGCGGGCCGTCCATCTCCGCGAGGCGGATCCCCAGCTCGCGGGCGAGCACCGTGCTGGCCTCGGAGGTCGCGACGGCCGTGATGTCGAGTCCCGCGGCCACCCGCGCGCCGAGGGCGCGGATGCCCGCCGCCGCGGCCCGGCCCGTCCCCAGGCCCACCCGCATGCCGTTCTCCACCTGCGCGGCGGCGTACTCGCCGGCCGCCGCCCATGCCCGCGCGCGATCTTCCACGTGCGGAAGGGTATGCGAGACTGGGTCCATGCGTGAGATGGACTCCGGATTCGAGATCATCGACACCCGCCTCGGCGGGCGCGAGGGGTTCACGGCCGCCTACCTGGTCCCCGGTGAGCGTCCTGCCATCGTCGACACGGGGGCGGAGACCTCCACCGAGACGGTCATCGCCGCGCTGCGCGATCGCGGCTTCGGTCCGGGCGACCTGGCATGGATCGTGCTGACGCACATCCACCTCGACCACTGCGGGGGGACGGGCGGCCTGGCGGCCGCCTTCCCGGGGGCGACGGTCGTGGTGCACCGTCGCGGCGCCCGCCATCTGGCGGAACCCGACCGCCTGGTCGCGGCGACGGCCGCGGTGCACGGGGAGCGCGCCCCGCTCTACGGGGGACTGGTGCCGACCGACCCGGGCCGCATCGTCGCGGTGGAGGATCAGCACCGGGTCGATCTCGGCGCGGGCCGGTTCCTGCGGATGGTCGAGACCGTCGGCCATGCGCGCCACCACATGTCGATCCTCGACGAGGGGACCGGCGCGGTCTTCGCGGGTGACGCGGTGGGGGTGACCTTCGGCTCGGGAGGGCCCTACCCGGCGATGCCCCCGTCCGACATCGACTTCGAGGGGTGGCAGAACTCTCTCGACCGCATCGAGGCCCTGGAGCCGACCTCGCTGTGCCCGACCCATTTCGGGCCGGTGCCGGATCCAGGGGAGGCGATCGCCACAACCCGCTCGCAACTGGCCGCGGCGGCGCAGGCCTCGCGCGCGGCGTGGCGGAC
>JBKHVQ010000262.1:0-1546 GCA_046569985.1 Thermoleophilia bacterium
TGCCGGCTCGGAGGTCTGGGCGAGCGCGGTGCCGATGGCCACGGCCGACGAGTTGAGCTGGTCGAGGGTCGCGCGCGTGGCCCCCTGCGGGTACTCCCCGGCGGTCGTCTCGGTGGTCTGTGTGGTCGTGCCGCCCGAGGGTCCGTCATCACGTCCGCTCAGGACCAGGGCGAGGACCACCGCGATCGCACCGACAACGATGAAGGCGCCGATCGCCGCGGCCACACCGACGGGAAGCCCGAGGATGCGCTTCTGGCCGTCACCGCCGCCCTCGCCTCCCTGCCCCGTGGGCGAGGTGGGCTCTCGGCCCGGGGGTGGCGGTGGCGGCGGCGGCTCCGCGTGGTAGCGATGGGGGTGCTCGACGCCAGAGAGGACCTCGGCGCGGGCGTCGGCCAACTCCGACGCGCTGATCTCGTGCGTCTCGTAGAGATGGTCCAAGGCATGGAGCCGGGCGACGATCTCATCGTCGAGCGGGCCCGGGGTGCCGCGCTCGTGCCCGGGCGGGACATCCTCGGAGCCGCCGCCCGGGGGTCCGGTCGGTGACCGGTGCTCATCGCTCATGGCCGTCCCTCCTGTCGTGCCGGTCGCGGCGCTGGCCGCCCTCCCCATTAGAACGGATCGGGTGAGGCGCCGTGGCCCCTCGGCGGGGGGGCCTTGCGGGCGGGGCGAATCGTCCCGATGATTGGGCGATGGACGACATCGATCTGGCGGGAACCCGGGTGGGTCCGACCTCGGGAGGCGACAACAAGGGGCCGGAGCGCAGGGGGCGCTCGGCGGTGACGATCATCGCCGCCGTCGCCCTGACGGCGCTGGTGGTGACATGGGTGCTTCGCAACGGCGACAGCGTGCGGGTGGACTGGCTCTTCGGGGCCACCGAAGCCCCGCTCGCCGTGGTGATCATCATCGCGGCGGTGCTGGGCTGGGTCGTCGGCTCGATCGTGATGGCGCTCGGTCGCCGACGACGCGCGAGGACGAAGGGGAACTGACCGGCGCCCCGGTCGCCCTGCACTCAGTCGCCGCGGGCGACCGGGGCGCGGCCGACGCCGGGGTCGGCGATGGCCGCGGCGGGCCAGTCGATCACGGGCCGCTCCGGTCGCGCCGGGTCGACCCACGCGGGAAGCAGGGCGCCGATCCCCGGCAGGTGCGCAGCGTAGAAGGGCGCCCCCGGCCCGATCGCCAACTGCGCGCGGTAGGTCGCCTCCCCCTCGGGGGTCACCGACAGGTCGAGCACGACGGCGCGCAGCAAACCGCGCATCGCGGTCGTCGACGACGCGCCCTCGACGCGCACGCGCGCCGGCCGGCTGCGCGCGCGGACGTCGTCCAGCATCAACGCGCGATCGTCGATGCCCGGCGGCGGCGGCGCGTCGAGGTACGAGACCTCCCCGACGCGCCCGCGGCAGGTGGTCGCCCAGTCGATCACGGCCCGCTCGCCGTCGTGGCGCACCGCCACCGGCATGCCGATGCGCACCACGTCGACCGGGTCGAGTTCCTGACGCACCCCCGCGGTGAACGCCGCCGGGGCGGCGGCGACCTCGACGGCGTACTC
>JBKHVQ010000263.1:0-5990 GCA_046569985.1 Thermoleophilia bacterium
AGGGCGATCCCCTCGCCCGCGAGCGCCTGGCGCAGCGGCCCGATCGCGGGGCGTGAGGCGCCGGCGAGTGTCCAGCGCGCGAGCGGGTAGAGCCCCACCTCGCCGGGTCGGCGGCGTTCGAGCGAACGCGCCGCGGCACGGTCGGCGACGCGCACCGCCACGCGACGCGCGGCGGGCGCGGAGGGGCGCGAGAACTCCCGGCGCCCGGTGGCCGACTGGAGCATCTGCTCGATCGGGGTGATCCCCACGATCACGCCGGCCTGGTCGCCGGTGCCGTAGGCGATCGCGCCGATCACCCGCGGGACGCCGTCGGCGCCGGTCACATAGACCGGGCTGCCGCTCATGCCCTGGGCCACGCCGCCGGTCCGCTCCATCAGGGGGCCCTCCGCGCGGGCGAGGATGAGGGCCCCGCCGGGCGAGTCGGCGACATGCTGCACATCCAGGACGCGCACCGGGAAGCCGACGATCTCGGTTCCCTGCACCACGGTCCGCGCCTCGCCCGCCATCCCGGCGCGCACCTCGGCCAGCGGCATGATCGGGTCGGCCGCGGCGGCGTGGGACGCGACGGCGAGCGCCGCGGCGCAGGCCGCGCCGAGCATCCCGGGCAGGACGCGCCTCATCCGCCGACCCGCACGTCGAACCAGGTGTCGTAAAGGCCGAGGCGCGCGCGCATCTCGGCCCCGGTCAGTTCCACGCTGCCGCCGGCGGTGGTGGTGACGCGCGCGCGCAGCACCCGCGGGGAGTCGCCGCGCTCGAGCACCTCGATCGCCGTCACGGGGCCGCCGACGCGCAGCAGGGTGCCGGCGCGCGCGGCGCTGAAACGCACCGTCCAGGTGTGCAGGGGCGACGCCGCGTCGAAGGGATCCGCGACGCTGACCAGATACGGGAGCGGCGGGGAACCGGGCCACGCCCTGTGCGACGCCTCGGTGCGCCCACCGGATGTGGAGTGGAAATACGTCGTGGCGATCGCGCCCTCGAACGTCAGCACCGCGCCGCGGGTCGCGGCGACCGCGCGGGTGGTCCGGGCGTCCTCGGCGGCCACCCCGCCGTAGACCTGGCTGCGGGTGTCGTCGTACACCTCGAAGTCGGAGCCGCGCCGGAGGGTCGCCAGCGCGTAACTGCGAGCGGCGACCGACTGCGCGCGCAGGGCCGCCGGCGCGTCGTCCCCCCACGAGGCCGGCATCTCCTCGGCGACGACCCCCCGCAGGTAGTCCTCGATGCGCACGATGTTCGCCACCCGCAGCCCACCGGGCTGCGCGGTCCCCACCCGCAGCGCGCCCCGGTACCGGCGATCGCGCTCCGGGGCCTTGGGTCCCCATCCGACCACCCCACCGCGCGCGACGGTCTCGAAGCGCACCGGGCCGGTGAAGGCCGCGATGCGCCTGCCGCCGCGCTCGACGACCACGCGGCCCCCCGGGAGCGGCCTGGCACGGTGGACAACGCCGGCGCGCAACCGCAGCACGCGTCGCCCGGCGGCCGTGCGCCCGGCGACGCGCCACGGGCGCGCGCTGACGAGGGTGGCCATGGGAGCCCGCTCGGCCAGCAGCACCCGGATCGTGCGCGGCGGCGCGATCGTCAGCGCGGTGCCGGGGTAGTAGTGGGCGAGGATGCGCGGGTGGTCCCATCCGGCGAGGGCCCGGCCGCGCGCGCCGTACTGCGAGAGCCCCACGCCGTGGCCGAATCCGCGACCGTCGAAGATCACATCGCCGTCGTCGGTCGCCGCGCCGGCGGACACACCGCCGGCGAGGGCGAGCGCGCCCATCGCCAGGGGGGCGAGGGCGGCGACGAGCGCGAGCGTGACGGGACGGGACATGCGGTGGGTGCTCCGGTGTTGACTCCGGGACTGCCGGCGCACGTTAGCGTGAGAGGCCGAGAATGCGGAGGGAAACATGAGCGAGTGGGACGCGACGACCTATCAGCGGGTGTCCGACCCCCAGGTCGCGTGGGGGCGCGATGTCATCGGCGGCGTGCATCTGCGCGGCGACGAGACCCTGCTCGATGCGGGCTGCGGCACCGGGCGCGTGACGCGGCTGTGGGCCGAGGCCGTGCCGCGTGGGCGGGTCATCGCGGTGGACGCCTCGCATGACATGGTGCGCGAGGCCCGGGCCGCGCTCGCCGACCTCGCCCCGCGGGTCGAGGTGCGGCGGATGGACCTGCTCGAACTCGACGTGGGCGAACCGGTCGACGTGATCGTCTCGACCGCCGTGTTCCACTGGGTCCTCGACCATGAGGCGCTGTTCGCGCGCCTGTTCGCGGCCCTGGCGCCCGGTGGGCGGGTCATCGTGCAGTGCGGCGGGGCCGGGAACATCGCGCGGACCCTCGCCGCGACCGATGCCGTCGCCGCCCGGGAGCCGTACCGCGCCCACCTGGCCGGCGCGCCGCACGAGTGGGAGTTCGCGGACGCGCGGACGACGGCCCGGCGCCTGACCGGCGCGGGCTTCACCGGCGTCGAGACGTGGCTGCACGAGGAGCCCGCGGATGTCGGCACGGTCGAGGACGGCGCCCGGTTCCTGGCGACTGTGGTGCTGCGGCTGCACCTGATGCGGCTGCCGGAGCACCTGCGCATGCCCTTCGCCACGGCGGTCGCCGAGCGGCTGTTGGACGACACCGGACACGTCATCGTCGACTATGTGCGGCTGGAGATGCGGGCGCATCGCCCCGGCGGAAGGGGTGGTCCGCCGGGGCGATGACAGGTCCACCGGGTGGCACTCCCGGGCGCCTGGCTCGTCGTTCGTGTGCACCGCTCCTGTCGGCACGCGCGGGCCGATCTTGAGCCGGTTGCGTAACCTGGGCGCATGTTCCCCTACTCGCAGCGCCTGATGGCGCGCCTGCTCGCCGCCGGCACCGCCTGGTGGGTGTGGCTCGCCTGGGCGCGCACGCCCCAGATGGCGCAGAAGCTGGGCACCACCGAGGCCGAGGTGCGTGCGCTCGGCGCCCGCGATGCGGTCTCGGGCGCGGCGTTGCTGATCTCGCGCGATCCGCGCGCGGCGATCTGGGCACGCGTGCTGCTCGATCTCGCCGACACGTGGCGGTTCGGCCGCGGTCGTCCCGACCTCGCGGCCGTGACCGGCGGGTTCGCGGGCCTCGGCCTGGCGTCGCTGCTCGGGCGGTCGCCCCGCTGACCTCCCGCGCCGCGCCGCGGCGCCTGCGCACCGGCGCCGAGCTGCGCACGACGGGGCACCCCGGCGGGCGGCCGGTGGTGCTGGTCAACGGGGGGCGCGGCGGACGGGTGGAGGGCGACTGGAGCGCCTCGCTCGAATGGCTCGTCGAACGGCTGGCGCCCGGGCGGCCGGACCTCGCCTTCCACGAGGTGCGCTACCGCATCAAGTCGTGGGCCTACCTGGCGATGTGCATCGACGACGCGGTGGCGGCCGTCGACGAGGTCGCCCACCACGGGCCGGTGACGCTGATCGGTTTCTCGATGGGCGGGGCGGTGTCGATCGCAACGGCGGGCCACCCCGCGGTGCGGGACGTGATCGGCCTGGCCCCCTGGATTCCGCGCGAGCTCGATGTGCGCGGCCTGAGCGGGCGGCGCGTGACCGTCATCCACGGTTCGCTCGACGCCGGGCTGCCGGGGGTACCCGGCGTCCGGGCGTCCTCATCGCGGCGGGGAGCCGACCGCATCGAGGCAACGGGGGTGCGGGTGGACTACACCCTCATCCGCGGCGCCCTCCACCCGATCGCGGTGCGCGCGCCCTGGGGAGGGCTGCTGCCGGCGCCCCGCGCGGGCACCTGGGCCCGCCACGTGGCCCGCGCGCTGCCCGCCCCCGAGGTCTGAGGGCCTCAGCCCACCCCGGAGTCGGCCGTCGACGCCGCCCGTCGCGCCAGCCGCTCCTCGGTGGGCACCTTCACGCTCCACACCAGGCCGAGCCGCTCGAGGCCGCGGATCGTCCACCAGCTGACATCGATCTGCCGCCGGCCGAGGCCGTGGATCGCCGATCCGGGGAAGGCGTGGTGGTTGTTGTGCCAGCCCTCGCCGAAGGTCGGCAGCGCGATCAGCCAGTTGTTGCGGCTCTCGTCGCTGGTGTCGTAGGGGCGCTTGCCGAACGTGTGGCAGATCGAGTTGACGCTCCAGGTCATGTGCTGGAACAGGAAGATGCGCACCAGGCCGCCCCACACCAGGCCCATCAGGCCGCCGCGGAGGGTGCCGTCCCAGGCGTAGCCGATCAGGAACGGGATCCCGAGCGACAGGACCACCCACAGCATGTAGAGGCGATCGATCCTGCGGATGAGCGGGTCCTCGTAGAGGTCGCGGCCGTACTTGCGCCCGCGCTCCATGCCCTTGGTGGTGAACAGCCACCCCATGTGCGCGTGGAGCATCCCGCGCAGCCCGCCGAAGATGCCCTCGCGCACCCCGTGCGGGGAATGCGGGTCGCCCTCCTTGTCGGAGAACGCGTGGTGGCGGCGGTGGTCGGTGACCCACTGGGTCAGCGGCCCCTGGATCGCCATGCACCCGAGGATCGCGAAGGTGCCCCGCACGCCGGGGCCGGCCGCGAAGCTCTTGTGGCTGAACAACCGGTGGAAGCCCGCGGTGATGCCGAGCCCGCACAGCGTGTACATCACCACCAGCAGCGCCACGTCGACCGGGCGCACCGCCGAGTTCCACAGGTAGTTGATCGCGAAGATGATCCCCAGCGGGGGCACGACCACCGCGATGAGGGTGACGAGCTGGCTGAGACGGCTGGTGCGATCGCGCACGGTGGCGATCGGAGCGGCCGGGCGCGGGGGCGCGGTTGTGCTCACGGGCGAACCTCTTATGGGCGACGCGGGGCGGGCGTCCGGACACTCTAGACGAGGTTGCCCCGTGATCCATCTACGATTGCCGTGCGTAAGTGGATCACGGGTCGAAAGCGGCGGAGGTCGTGTTGAGGGTGGCGGTGGTGGGTTCCGGCATCGCCGGTCTCGGGGCGGCATACGCGCTCGCGCGGGTCCACGAGGTGGCCGTGTTCGAGCGCGACGGGCGGGCCGGCGGGCACGCCAACACGGTGTGCGTCCCGCGCCTGGGCGGTGGCGAACTCGCCCTCGACACCGGCTTCCTGGTGCACAACCGCCACAACTATCCCCTGCTCACGCGGTTCTTCGAGGAGCTGGGCGTGGTGACCCAGGACTCGGACATGTCGTTCGCGGTGAGTTGCCGGCGGTGCGGCGTCGAGTACTCGGGCTCGGAGGTCACCCGGCGCCCGCGCACGCTGCTGCGCCCCGGCATGGCGCGCCTGATGTGGGAGATCACGCGCTTCCTGCGCACCGGGACGCGCGCCCTGGAGGAACGCCACGCGCGCAGCACGCTCGAGCAGTTCATGGTCGCCGAGGGGTACTCCCAGGGCTTCCGCGACCATTTCCTCGTGCCCTTCGCCGCGGCGCTGTGGTCGACGGCGCCGGGGCGCACGCTGGACTTCCCGGCGCCCTATGCGATCCGTTTCTTCCAGAACCACGGCCTGCTGGGCTTCCGTCACCACCGCTGGCGCACGGTCACCGGCGGCAGCCGCCGCTACGTGCGGGTCGTCGCGGCCCGCCTGGGCGACCGCGTGCGGCTGGACGCGCCGGTGCGCGCCGTGACCCGAGATGCCGACGGCGTGCTGGTGCGCACCGAGGACGACGCCGAGCACCGGTTCGACGCCGTGGTGCTGGCCACCCACGCGCCTCAGGCGCTGGCCGCGCTCACCGACGCCGACCCGCTCGAGCGCGAGATCCTCGGCGCGTTCCGCACCACGACGAACCGCACGGTGCTGCACACCGACAGCACCCTGCTGCCGCTGCGGCGCACCGCCTGGGCCTCGTGGAACTACCACGTCGAGGACTGCCGCGCGCCCACCGCGCTGCCCACGGTGACCTACCACCTCAACCGCCTGCAGGCACTCGATGAGCCCGAGCAGTACTGCGTGACCCTGAACCGGGAGGACGCGATCGCCCCCTCCCGGGTGCTGCGGGCCTTCGACTACGCCCATCCGCTCTACACCTTCGAGTCGCTGGATGCGCAGGCGCGCCTCCCC
>JBKHVQ010000264.1:0-11373 GCA_046569985.1 Thermoleophilia bacterium
ACTCCCGGAGAGTTGGACATCGCGAATATGTCCGTACGCGGCCCGCCCGGCGGTTCACGCTGACCGAAGATCCAACAATTCCTTCACGGGCGCCCCGGCCTCGGCGCCCCCGGCGGCGGGTGTTCTACGGGCGGCGAGGCTGGTATGGTCCGCGTCCGCGCGCCGGTAGCTCAGTCGGATAGAGCGTCGGTCTACGAAACCGAAGGTCACAGGTTCGAATCCTGTCCGGCGCATGTCGAGAGCCCCGTCTCACGCGGGGCTCTCCGTGTTCAGGGGCCACTCCCGCGGCCGTGACGCGACCGGGGCGCGCGCCGCCTACGGGGCCGCGCCCGCGCCCACCTCGTCCAGGCCGGCAAGACCGTCGTAGCCGGGGTCGAGCACGGTGGTCACACCCCTCCCGTAGGCGCCGATCGCCTCGCCGATGCCCCCGTAGAACGTCGGGAAGGCGTAGGTCATGTCGCGCAGCACATCCATCCGCACGCGGGCGTGCACGGCAAGACCGAGCACCCCGAGCACCTCCCCGGCGCTCGGGCCGACGACCGTCGCGCCGACCAGCACGCCCTCGTCGCGGTCGGCGACCAGCTTGATCAGCCCCGAGTTCCCGACGGCGTGCAACCAGCCCCTGAAGGTCGAGGGCACCCTCTTGAGCGCCGTGACGACGCTGCCGCCGGCCGCGGCGGCCTCGGCCTCGGTGAGCCCCACCGACGCCACCTCGGGATCGGTGAACGTCACGCGGGGGATCGCGTCGTAGGTGACCGGTGTCACCGGCCGGCCCAGGATGCCGGCCGCGACCGTCGCCGCCTGGCGCAAGGCCACGTGGGTGAACATGCCCTTGCCGGTGACATCCCCCATCGCCCAGATGGCGTCCGCCACCCGCATGTGGTCATCGACCTCGAGGAACCGGGAGCCGGGGTCGATGCCCGCCGTCTCCAGTCCGAGGTCGCCGAGGGCGACCGACCGTCCGGTCGCCACCAGCACGCGCTCGGAGGTGACCCCCGCGCCGTCGTCCAGCTCGACCACCGCCGCGTCGCCGTCGGCTCTCACCGCGACGGCCGCGACCCCCGTGCGCACGTCGATCCCATCCGCGGCGAGGGCGTCCTCGAGGACGGCCGACGCCTCCGGCTCACCGCCGGGAAGCAGCCCCGGCGCCCGTTCGATGATCGTGACCCGCGCGCCGAAGCGCGCCATCAGCTGGCCGAGTTCGCATCCGACGGCGCCGCCACCCAGGACGGTCACCGACCGCGGCAGCACATCGGTCGCCACGAGGTCGTGGGTGGTCCAGAACGGCACCCCGTCGAGCCCGGGGACCGGTGGGATGAACGGTCCGGAACCGGTCGCGATCACGATCCCCCGGCGCGCGGTGAACTCGGCGTCCCCGACGGCGACGGTGCGAGGGCCGGTGAGCCGCCCGCGGCCCTTGACCAGCGTCCCGCCCCTGTTCGTGAACCGTTCGACACCCATCGCGTCGTCGCGGTCGCCCGTCACCTCGGCGCGGACCTGCCCGGCGAGGACACCCCAGTCGGGTGCGGCCTCCACCGGCCCGGCCACGCCGCGGGCGCGGGCGACGTCGGCCACGAGGTTCGCGGCGCGGAGCATCCGCTTGGTGGGAAGGCACGCCCAGTACGGGCACTCCCCCCCGACGAGGGCCGCCTCGATCCCGACCACATCGAGCCCGGCATCGAGGAGCTGCAGCGACAGGTCCTCGCCGCACGTTCCCACTCCGAGGACGACGACATCCGTCTCCGCCGACATGCTCACCTCCATCGAGACGAGTGCCGGGGACACCACGGCGCGCAAGCCCCGGCGTGAGTCCAGGGTATTCCACCGGCGCGATGGCGTCAGTCTCGGTGGGTGAGATACATTTGCGCCAGGCCTTGGGAGGAGCGTCAGGGCGTCATGTACAGCGAGCGGGGTCCCACCGAACGCCGCGTGGTGACGGTTCTGTTCGTCGACATGGTCGGGTCGACGAGTCTCGCCGAGGGCATGGACCCCGAGGACTGGTCGGAGGTCGTCCGCCGCGCGCTGTCGGTCATCGCGCCGTGCGTGGAGCGGTACGGGGGCAGCATCGTGGAGTTCGCCGGCGACTCGATCCTGGCGCTGTTCGGCGCGCCGACCGCCCACGAGGACGACCCCTACCGGGCGGTGCGGTCCGCGCTGGACATCCTCGACGCGGTCGACGAACTCGGCCGGCGCGTGCAGCGCGAGATGGATGTGACGGTGCGGGTGCGCGCGGGCATCAACACGGGACTGGTGGTGGCCGGCGGTCTCAGCGCGGGAGACCTCACCGTGTACACGGCACTCGGCGACACCTCGAACGTCGCGGCCCGCATGCAGGCGCTCGCCGAGCCGGGCAGCCTCGTGATCTCCGAGGCCACCCACCGCCTCGTGTCGGCCGACGTCGACGCCGAGCCGCTGGGGGCGACCACCGTCAAGGGCAAATCGGAGGCCATCCCCGTCCACCGGGTCACCGGGGTCCGCGGCGGCGCGAGCCGCATGCGGGGGATACCCGGGTTCACCAGCCCGATGGTCGGCCGCGACGAGGAACTCGCGTCGCTCGCCTCGCTCGTCGACGCCGCCGACGCGGGCCGGGGCACCGTCGCGGCCATCGTCGGGGAGCCGGGCGTCGGCAAGAGCCGGCTCCTCGCCGAGATCCGCGGCCGCCTGGAGGAGACCAACGGCGCCCGCCTCGTCGTCGGCCGCTGTGCCTCCTACGACCAGGAGCGGCCCTACCACCTGATCGCCTCGCTGCTGCGGTCGATCATCGGCGCCGGCGACTCCGACCAGCCCGAGGCGGTGGGCTCGGCGCTACGCCGATCGCTCGAGCCGCTCTGCGGGGATTCCCACCAGAGCGTCGACCGGCTGCTTCAGCTGCTCGGGGTCGAGGGCGGCCACCAGGACGACAAGCCCGAGGTGCTGCGCGACTCGTACGCCCGCGCGCTCGTCGCCCTGATCTCCCGCGTGGCCGAACGGCACCGCCCGCTCGTGCTCGCCTGCGAGGACATCCACTGGGCCGACGCGTCGTCGGCCGACCTGCTGCTCGACGCGCTGCGGGACCTGCTGCGGCAGCCGGTGCTGGTCGTCCTGCTGAGCCGCCCCGACCGGGACTCCCACGGATGGCGCATCCTGGAGGGCGCGCGCCGCGAGCGGGGTGAGGCGCTCGTCGAGGTGCGCCTCGGGCCCCTGGAGGGAGGCGAGAGCCGCCGGCTGGTCGCGAACCTGCTGGAGATCGACGCGCTTCCCGGCGACCTGCGCGATGCCGTCCTGGAGAGGGCCGAGGGCAACCCGTTGTTCCTCGAGGAGTTCGTGCGGATGCTGATCGAGCGCGAGCTGATCGAGCGCGTCGACGGCAGGTGGGTCGCCCGCCGGGCCCTATCGGACTTCGAGGTGCCCGCCACCCTTCAGGGGCTGCTCGCGGCCCGGGTGGACATGCTGCCGGGCCCCGCGCAGAGGACCGCCCGCGTCGCGAGCGTCGTCGGGCGGCGCTTCGAGGCGCGGCTCCTCGATGACATCGTCCCGCGCGTCCGGGGCGCGGACGCCTCCGGGTCCGTCAGCGCCCACGTCGCCGAACTCGAGGCGAGCGGTTTCCTCCGTCTCGCAGCGACCCGGCCTCAGCTCGCGTTCATCTTCCGTCACGCGCTGATCCACGAGGTCATCTACGGCTCGATCCTGCGCAGCGATCGCCGGCGGCTTCACCGCCACGTGGCGCAGGCGATCGAAGCGCACCATCAGGGCCGCCTCGACGAGGTGGCGGCGGACCTCGCCCGCCACTACACCGAGGCCCGCATGCCGGAGCGCGCCGTCCATCACCTCATGGCCGCGGGGCGTCAGGCACTTGCCCGGCACGCGCGCTACGAGGCGTGCGACTTCTTCACGCGGGCGGCCGCGCAGCTCGATGAGATGGACGACCCCCCGGATCGCCTCAGGGTGGAGGCGGCGCTCGGGCGGGCGCAGGCGGGACAGGTGTTCATCCCGGCATCGGAGGTCATCGCCATGCTCGACGGCTCCGTCGAGCCCGCCGAGCGGCTCGGTGACGCCGACCTGACCGCCCGCCTGCAGCTCGAGCGCCTGCAGACGTGGGAGACGATGGGCCTTCTGCACAGTCCCGAGGCGCGGGCGGCGGCCGAGAACCTGTTCGCCCTGGAGGGCGGCATCAGCGACCGCGGCGTTCTCGGGCGTCTGAAGGCGATGATGGCCTGGGAGCGGCAGGGCGCCGACGATCTGCCCGCCGCCGCCGCCCGGTTCGAGGAGGCGGTCGCGTACCTGGAGGCCGCCGATCGCCCCTCCGAGGCGTCGATGACCGCGGGCTTCCTCGCGGACGTCCTCGCGACGATGGGCCGCTTCGCCGACGCCGAGGAGTGGATCGCCCGTGGCGCCGAGCTCGCCGAGCGCAGCGGCGACCCCAACGCGATCGCCGACAACGACCTGTCGAGGGGAAGGGTCGCGTCCGAGCGGGGTCACCTCGAGGAGGCGCTCGAGTACACGCACCGGGGCACCGAGAGGGCCGAGGCGGCGGGCAACGTCAAGTGCACCCTCGCCGGGAACTTCTTCGCCGGGGAGCAGGAGCTCAGGCGCGGCCACGCCGACGCCGCGCTCTCCCACCTCGGCAAGAGCAGCGAACTCGCCGCGTACTGCCGGGCGGGCCCGTTCGAGATGCTCGGCGCGGTGTGGCTCGCGACCGCCCGGGCGCGCCTGGGCGATGTCGACCCGAGCCGCTTCGACGGCCCGCTCGCGCAGGCCCGGCAGGCCGGGAGCAGGATGAGCGAGGGGCTGGTGCGCTTCCAGCGCGGGATCGCGCTGTCGGGCGACGAGACGCTCATGCCGGAGGCCCTGGACGACCTCTCCGCCGCCGCCGGCCTGTTCGATGAGATCGGCGCCCGGCCACTCCACGCCCGGGCGCTGCACATCCAGGCACAGGTCCTCGATGCGGCGGGCGACCACCGGGAGGCCGCGACCCTCACCGAGCAGGCGGCGGCGCTCTTCGAGGAACTCGGCATCCGGCCCGACCGGGAATGGCATCCGGCCGCGTGACACGCCACCCCGCCGGGTCCATCGACTAGTCTCCCGGCCATGTCGCGCACCGCCTACCTCGGCCCCCCCGGTACCTTCACCCAGCGGGCCGCGGAGGCCCTTTCGCCGGGGGACGAACTGGTTCCCCTGGTCACCCCCGCCGCGGTGATCGCCGCGGTCGCCGCGGGTGAGGCCGACGCCGGCGTCGTGCCGTTCGAGAACAGCATCGAAGGGGAGATCGCCGCCAGCCTCGACGCGCTCGCGGACGTCGCTCCCGAGATCCTGATCGTCGCCGAGCAGATCACCCGCGTGACCTTCACCCTCTACCGCTTGCCGGGGGACGAGACCCCGCTCGGCACCGTGGTCAGTCATCCGGCCGCCCTCACCCAGTGCGCCCGGTTCCTGCGCCAGGCCGGCGTGGCCACCGAGGCCAGCCCGAGCACCGCAGCGGCGTGCGCGTCGGTCGCCGAGAAGGCCGCCCCGGGCACCGCCGCGCTGGCCGCGCCGGGCGCCGGGGAGATCTATGGCCTCGTGCCCGCCGCGACCGAGCTCGAGGACACCCGCGGCGCGATGACGCGCTTCGTGAAGGTGGGGCGGGAGAGCCCGCCGCAGACCGGCCGCGACCGTACGGCCTTCATCATCCAGCCGCCCGCCGACCAGCCTGGCGGCCTGGTGATGATCCTGCAGAGCTTCTCGCTGCGCGGCGTCAACCTGACCGCGATCACCTCCCGCCCGGCGCGCGACGCCCTCGGCAACTACTGGTTCTACCTCGAGTGCGAGGGCCACATCGCCGACGATGACCTGCGGGCGATCACGATGAGCCTCCTCACCGCGGGCGAGACGATCCGCTTCCTCGGCTCGTTCCCCGAGGACCCCGCGCGGCCCGAGCCGTCCCGCTCGCGCGACTACGGCTCGGCCTACCGCGCGTACCGCGACATGGTCGCCCGTGTCGCCGGGCGCGCGGATGACTCCCCCGTGCCCCCCGACTACTAGCGGCCGGACGCGATGGACACGCCGGCGCGCATCGGGGTGGTGGGCGCGGGCCTGATCGGCGGGTCGATCATCAAGGCTGCCGCCCAGGCCGGCCCGGGGTCCGGACCCCGCCCGGTCGTCGTGTGCGACCGCGACCCGGCGACCCGCGACCAGCTCGCCGACGCCGGCTTCGCGGTGGTCGAGACACCGGCCGACCTGGCGCCACGCGTCGAGGTGGCCATCGCGGCCGTGCCCCCCGCCGTGACCCCCCGGGTGGTGGCCGAGTTGCTCGGCGCATCCGACACGCTGATCGTGTCGGATGCGGCCTCGGTGAAGGAGTCGGTCTGGAACTCGGTCGCGGCGCGCGTGAGCGCCGCCGAGCTCGCCCGCTTCGTTCCCGGTCACCCGCTCGCCGGACGCGAGTCGCGGGGCTGGGCCCACGCCGACCCCGGCGTGCTGGCGGGCGCGATGTGGGCGCTGTGTCCCGCCGAGGGGCGCACCGACCCCGGCGCGGCCGTGCGCGTGATCGACGCGATCACCCACGTGATGGGGGCCCGGGTGCTTCTGCTCGCCGCCCGCGACCACGACGTTGTGCTGGCGCACACCAGCCACATGCCCCATGTGGCGGCGAGTGCCCTGATGACCGCGGTCATCCGCGACGCGCCCGCGCTGCGCATGCGCCTGTCGGGCGGCGCCCTGCGCGACACCACCCGGGTCGCCGCCGCCAACCCCGACCTGTGGACCGAGATCCTCCGCGACAACGGCCCCAATGTGGCCGCCGCCCTGGATGCCCTCATCGGCGACCTCGGCCGCCTGCGCGACATCGTGCGCGACGAGCGATGGGACGACCTCGCGGTCGCGTGGCGCGAGGGTGCCCGCGCCCGGGAGACCCTGGATCGCGTGCGCTGGTCGGGGCATACGCGCAGCGTCGAGGTGGACTGCGAGCCATCGGTGGAGGCCCTGCTCGACATCGGCAGCGGCGGCGCGTTGATCCTGCGCGTCATCCGCACCTCGCCCCGACTCACCCTCGAGCTGTCGCGAGACTAGGAGGGGTTGCGCTCGTGGTCTTTGCGATGCTGTGCCGGTGAGCACCGCCCTCGCCGCCCGCGTCCGTCGGAGCACCCCGATCATCCTCGGGGCGCTCGCGCTGGCGGCGGGGGGATGCTCGGGTGACCGGACCGCCGCCGAGGCCGGAGCCGCCACCTCCACGGCCGGTCAGGTCCGTTCCGCGCCGGTCCCGCGGGCGACCGCCGACCGCTTCGACGGCCGGCGCGCGATGGCGCTGCTGCGATCGCAGGTCCGCCTCGGTCCGCGGCCCGCCGGGTCGCCCGCCCTCCGGCGCCTGTCCCTGCGGCTGCGCGACCGGTTGCCCAACGGCCGCTTCGAGGCGGTGCCCGGAGCCCCTCGGGGTATGCGCAACGTGGTCGGTCACCTGCCGGGTCGCGCGCCGGCGCTGCTGGTGGGCGCCCACCTCGACACCAAGGACATCCCGGGCTTCGTCGGGGCGAACGACGGCGCCGCCGGCACGGCGGCGGTCGTGGAACTCGCGCGCGTCCTGCGGGCCGGCCGGCGCGCCTGCGCCCGCGAGATCCGCTTCGTGCTGTTCGACGGCGAGGAGTCGCCCGACGACCGCCGCGACTTCTACACGTCGGGGTTGCGCGGTTCCCGGGCGTATGCCGCCCGCCACTCCCGCGAACTCGGCTCGGTGGTCGTCATCGACTTCATCGCCGGCCACGGGGTGCGGCTGCCCCGCGAACTGGGCTCCGACCCCGGGCTGTGGGGGCGCCTGCGCGCATCGGCCAGGCGGGTGGGCGTCGGCGCGGTCTTCCCGCCGGATGTCGCCCCCGAGGTCCTCGACGACCACACGCCGTTCACGAGGGCGGGCGTGCCGGCGATCGACCTGATCGACTTCAGCTACCCGCATTTCCACCGGACCAGCGACGACCTGCGGGCCGTCTCGCAGCGCAGCCTCGACGCCGTCGGCGAAGCGCTCGCCGATTTCCTGCGCCGCGAATCGGAGCGCACCTGCCGCTGACGATGCCGCGGCCGGTTCACCCGCGCGGCGGCCAGTCCTCCTCGGGCCGGCGGGGACGGCCGGTGTCGACCCGCACGCCGCGGCTGCCGACCGCCAGGTAGGGGGCGATCGCGGGGCGCCGCCAGCGCTCGTAGTCGGCGCAGGCGGCATCCGGGTCGTCGCGGTTACCGGCGATGGCGACCGCCAGCGCCAGGGCGTCGCCCATGCCGAGCCCGCTCCCGATGCCGGCCTCCGGGTTCATCGCGTGCAGGGCCTCGCCGATCAGCACCACCCCCGGCACCCACCAGCGCTCGCAGGCCACCTCGGTGGCCTCGCGGTAGAGCAAATCGCCGGCGTCGGTGAGATCCGACACGGCGTCGGCCGCCTGCGGCAGCAGGGCGGCGAAGCGCTCGCGGAACGCCTCGAGTCCGGGTGCGCGGGCCTCGTCGGCGCCCCCGGGCATCCGGTCGATCTGCCACGAGCCCGCGGTGCCCCCCGACCAGCCCATGACCATGATCTGGCGCCCGTCGGAGAGGAACTCCAGGTGAAACGGCTCCGCCAGCGGCCGCGGGCTGCGGAAGCCCAGGCTCGCGGTGTCGCACGCGCGCACCGTGGCGGGAATGCCCGCCAGGGACCGCACGGCGGAATGCGCGCCGTCGGCTCCCACCACCAGGTCACTCTCGATGGTGCGCTCGCCGTCCGGGGCCGCCACGCGCAGGCCGGCGACCCGGTCCCCGGCGCGCACCAGCGCGCGCACCTCGTGCCGCCATCGCGTGGTGACGCCCTCGCGCAGCAGGTCGACGAGTTCCTGCCGCCCCACGCCGATCGCCACCGGCAGCCCGTCCCGATGCGGCGGGATGTCGCGCCCCCGCGCCCGGACCGCGTCGAGCACGCCCACGTCGCTCAGGGCGTCATAGGCCTGGAAGGGCAGCATGATCGGGCCCGGGATCGTCGCGCCGGGGCCCTGGCGCTCCAGCACCACCGGCTCCAGCCCGCGGGCGAGCAATCCCCTGGCGAGCACCAGTCCCGCCATGCCGCCCCCCACGATCACCACGCGCATCGCCGCCCCCCGGGTCGCTGTCACACCCAGGATCGCAGTCCGTCCCGCCGGTGTCCTGTCCACTAGGCTCCGCGGGCGATGGACGCGCGCCTCCTGATCACGAGCCTCCGCGTCGCGCGCTCGTACCGGCCGGCGCCCCTGGGCGACGAGGCCGAGACGCGCATCCTCGACGCCGGGCGGCTCACCGGCAGCGCCAGGAACCGGCAGCCGTGGCGCTTCTACGTGGTCGAGGGCTCCGCCCGCGGCCCGGTGGCCGCCGCCGTGTTCTCCCCGCACCATGTCGCCGGCGCCGCGTTCGTGGTGGCCATCGCGATCGAGCCGGGCGGGCGCCTGGGCGATGTCGATGCCGGCCGCGCCGCCCAGAACATGATGCTGGCCGCGTGGAACGAGGGCGTCGGCTCATGCCCCAACGGCGTCGCCGACCACGACGCCCTCGCGGCGGCCCTCGGCCTCGAGGCGCAGCAGCGGGTTCCCCTGGTCATCTCGTTCGGCGTTCCCGACCCCCGCCGCGACCCGGCCGGGCGCAGCCCCGAGCGCTGGAGCGCGGGCGCCCGCCGGCTGCCCCTCTCCCAGCTCGTGCGCCGGGTGGGCGGATCACAGTGAGGATGATGCGATGAGGCTGGTGCGACGCGGGCGCCTGGGCGTGCGGGGCGAGGCGCAGGACGCGCTCGGCCATGCCGACGCCAGCCTGCTGATCCGTGATGTGGACCCCAACTTCATCCACACCGACCCGTGGCGGGCGCTGCGGATCCTCGGGGAGTTCGTCGACGGCTTCGACGCCCTCGCCCGCGTCGGCCCGGCGGTGTCGGTGTTCGGTTCGGCGCGCATCGCCGAGGGCGACCCCTACTACGAGATGGCACGCGAGGTCGGGCGCCTGCTCGCCGAGCGCGAGTTCGCGGTCATCACCGGCGGCGGCCCCGGCATCATGGCCGCGGCCAACCGGGGCGCGGCGGACGCCGACGGCATCTCGGTGGGGTGCACGATCGAGCTCCCCCACGAGGAGGCGGTCAACGACTACGTCAACCTCGCCATCGCCTTCCGCTACTTCTTCGTGCGCAAGACGATGTTCGTGAAGTACTCGGAGGCCTTCATCGTCTTCCCGGGCGGGTTCGGCACCATGGACGAGCTGTTCGAGGCGCTCACGCTCATCCAGACCGGCAAGGCGCTCAGCTTCCCGGTGGTGCTGTGCGGCAGCGCCCACTGGGCCGGCCTGATCCGCTGGATCCAGTCGCACATGCGCGAGCAGGGGCTGATCTCCCGCGACGACATGGACCTGCTGCACCTGTCCGACTCGCCGGCGGAGATCGTCGAGCTCGCTGTCGGCCCCGCGGGCGCCTGAGGGCTCGCGGCCCGCGATGCCGGGCGACGAGCACTTCATGCGGCTCGCCCTCGATGAGGCCGCCCACGCGGCCGAGCACGGCGACGTGCCGGTGGGGTGCGTGGTGGTGCGCGACGGCGAGGTGGTGGGCACGGCCCACAACGAACGCGAGGCCCGTCCCGATCCGACCGCCCACGCCGAGGTGCTCGCGCTGCGCGCCGCCGCCCTCACCCTCGGAGGCTGGCGGCTGATCGGATGCACCGCCTACGTGACGCTCGAGCCGTGCCCGATGTGCGCCGGCGCGCTGCAGCAGGCCCGCATCGCGCGGGTGGTCTACGGGGCCCCCGACCACAAGGTCGGCGCCGCGGGGACGGTGATCAACCCGATGCAGGACCCCCGCCTGCTGCACCGCGTCGAGGTGCTCGGCGGGTGCCTGGCCGGCGACGCGTTGGCTCTGCTACGCGGTTTCTTCGATGAGCGGCGCTGAGGGCGGGTCCGACCCTTTGACAGCGTGCCCGCGAGGTGCTGGTGTGGAGCCGACCGTTGGTACCATCGCCGCGCCAGGCGACCAGGAGGCAGATGTGAAGGCAGCGACAACCGGACGGCGCTGGGCCGCCCCGTGTGCGGTGGCGGCCATCGCCGGCGCCATGCTCGCCATCCCGGCGACCGGGGTGGCCGGCGTGCCGGCCGTCCAGGACGACCAGATGACGATCGCCGCGCCGATCGAGGCCGTGCCCGACCGCGTGAAGGCGGTCATCGCCACCAGGGCCAAGGTCGCCCGCTTCGACATCCTCTGGTCGGAGGTCGCGCCGACGCGCCCCCGCAGGCCGGCGAACCCGAACGACCCGGCCTACAACTGGGAGCGCGCGGACCTCGTGATCAACGCGTTCCACCGGGCCAGGATCACCCCCATCATCAGCGTCTACAGCACGCCCGCGTGGGCGGTGCAGGGCCGCAACCTGCCCGTCGCGACCCAGTACAACCCCAACGCGCCGCGCGCGA
>JBKHVQ010000265.1:0-2658 GCA_046569985.1 Thermoleophilia bacterium
CCCAGGCGACGTCGCAGGTCGGCGTCGCCCGCGAGCTCGAGCAGGGCCGCCGTCAGCGCGTCGACGTCGCCGGGGGGCACGATGCGGCCGTGGCCGTCGAGCACATCGACATAGCCGGGGATCGCCGAGGCGACGACCGCCACCCCGGCCGCCATGGCCTCGACGAGGACGAGCCCGAAGCTCTCGCCTTTCAGCGACGGCGCGCAGAGGATGTCGGCCTGGTCGAGCAGCTCGGATCGCCGGCTGTCCGGGACCCTGCCGTGCGCCGTCACGGTGGCGGGCAGCGCTCGCCCGGGTGCGATCTTCTCGTGCAGCGCCTCCACCTCGTCGCGGTCGACGCCGACCAGGTCGACATGTACGCCCGGCAGGCGCTCGACGGCTGCCAGCAGCGTGCCCAGCCCCTTGCGCGGGTCGTTCCGGCCGATGTACAGGAGGCGCACCTCTCGGTCGCCCGGGTCGCGCCGCCGCGCGGAGTGCTCGTGGCCCGCCACCCCGTTCGGGATCACCTCGTAGTCGCCGCCGAGGAACTTGGCGGTGCTCGACCGCGCGGCCTCCGAGACGGCGGTGCGGTGGTGCAGTCGCCGCGCCGCGATGCGCCCGAGCGGCGCCATCACGCTGTACAGGCGCGAGTCGGGCCCGTACATGTGGAACGTGCCGATCATCGGGCGCCCCGAGAGCAGAAGGATCGACAGGCACGGGGGCACGAGTGGCTCGTGCAGGTGCACGATGTCGTACTCCCCCCGTCGCACGATCAACCAGGCGCGCAGGTTCGACCAGGGAGAGAGGGCGACGCGACCGACCGATCCGTTGTGGCGCACCCGGACCGTGCCGCCGAGCGCGTGGAAGTCGCGCTCGGCGACCTCGCGGTCGGCCGGGGCAAGGATGTCGACGTGGTGGCCGCGCCCGCGCAACGATTCCGCCATGTCGCGCACCTGGGTGGCGACGCCGCCGTGCGCGTCCCAGGCGTAGGGGCACACCAGCGCGACGCGCAGCGGGGCGGCGTCGTCGCCCCAGGGCAGATGGAGCCTCGTGTCCGCCGCGCTCTGCGCGCGGGCCGGGCGGCTCCAGGGGGCCCCGTGGAGGACGACCGCGACGGCGAACGCCACGCCGACCACGAGGAGGCCCGCGACCACGTCGAGGATGAAGTGGTTGCCGGTGGCGACGACGATCAGGATCACGAGCGGCCCCCACATCAGGGCGGCGACCCGGATGGCCGGCACGCGCGTGGCCGATGCCAGCCCGATGCCCACGGCCACCGCGAAGGCGGCGTGCAGGCTCGGGACCGCGGCGACGGGGTTGTAGAAGTACTCGACGAAGGGCGCGTCGAGGGGGATCAGCGATTCCCGGGTGACCGAGTCCGCGATGCCGATGTCGGCCAGGCGCGGCGGGGCGGTCGGGAAGACCGCGAAGATCGGTATCGCCACCAGCCACGCGCCGAGCAGCGATGTGCGCAGCAGGGGGTAGACCGACCGCCGGCGTCGGTAGACGACCACCAGCGCCAGTGGCACGGCGACAAGCTGCGCCAGCAGGTAGAGCACCCCGAGCACCGACATGACCTGCAGGCCGGTGACCCACTCCTGCACCTGGCGCTCCACGTTGAGGCCGAGTTCGGCCTGGAGGGCGATCACGCGGGCCGCGTTCTCCAGCGCCTCGACCTCCGAGCCGCGGCTGATGCCGCGCGCGAGCGAGTAGAGAAGGTACGCGCCCGCGAACAGCGCCACCTCGCGCGGCCAGCGCCGCGCGCCGCGCATGGGGCCGATGGCTGACGACGGGGCGCCGTCGGTCGAGGGGAGGTCGGCGGCGCCCCAGGCGTGGAGGCGGTGAGGGTGGCGCCTGCTCATGACGGGCCCGGATGCGGCGCCGGGGTCGACGGCGGGAGCGTCGCGAGCGCCCCGGGCTCCTCGATGCGGCGCAGCGAGCGCAGGTCGAGGTCCTCGCGGGCCAGGAAGAGCAGGCCGGGACCGATGCCGGTGAGCGCCTGCGTGACCTGAAGCAGCAGCCCGGCGGCCAGCGCCTCCATTCCCGGGACCCCGTAGGAGGCGACGAGCGGCAGGGCCACCGCGGCCTGGAACGAGCCGACGCCGCCGGGGATGACCGGGACCGTCTGAGCCACGGTGGTTGTCACCAGCACCGCGGCCGCGGCGGCCAGGCCGACGTGCAGCCCGAGCGCCTCGAGCACCATGAACGTTCCGATCCACTGCAGCGCCATCGCCGCGACACCGGCGCCGACGACCAGTCCGAGGCGTCGAGGGGCGCGCAGCGCGCGCAGGCCGGCGCCCGCCGACCGCAGTGTCGCCGCCGCCGCGCGCGCCAACCGCCGCAGGCGCGAGACCGGTCGCGTCTGCGGCGCGGCAGCGGCGCGGGAGCGGATGGCGACGAGGAGGATCGCGGTGACGACCACGCCGGCCACCGCCGCGACGGCGGCGATGTAGCCCGGCACCGGCAGGACCAGCGCGGCGATGAGGCCGAGGGCGGCCCAGGCGGCCGTCGAGACGAGAAGCTCCGAGGCGGCGCCGCCGGCGACGGCGGTGAGCTCGAGGTCGATGCCCCGGCGGCGCATGCGCCCCTGGGCCAGCACCACGCGGGCGACCTCACCGAGCCTGGCCGGCGCGATCCAGTTCCCGAGGAGGCCGATGAAGACGGGGCTCACGAGGTCAC
>JBKHVQ010000266.1:0-6186 GCA_046569985.1 Thermoleophilia bacterium
CGTTCGGCCGCCGTTGAGCGTCCGGACGCGTGAGCGAGCAGGGGGAAACGCGGTTGTACGAAATCGGTGACAAGGTCGTCTACCCGCACCACGGCGCGGGGAAGATCACCAGCAAGGAGGAGCGTGAGGTGCTCGGGCAGGTCCGCGAGTACCTGACGATCCAGATCCTTTACAACGATATGACCGTGCGCGTGCCCACCGAGAACGCGGACCGCGCCGGTCTGCGGCGGGTGATCGGCGAGGAGGAGGTCGAGGCGGTGCTCGCGGTGCTGCGCGACGACGGCACCCAGATGCCCAAGAACTGGAACCGCCGCTTCAAGCACAACCGCGACAAGATCAAGACCGGTGACATCTTCGAGCTCGCGGAGGTGGTCCGGAACCTCTCGATCCGCGACATGGACAAGGGGCTCTCCACCGGCGAGAAGCAGATGTTCGGCCGGGCGAAGAAGATCCTCGCGAGCGAGCTGATGTACGCCCGCGACATGGAGGAGCAGCAGGCGGTCGACTACCTCGACGAGCTCCTCGCCAGCATCGGCAGGGGCAGGGAGGAAGGTGCCCCCGCGGCAACGAAGGGCAAGGGCAAGGGGCGGTCCTCCGGCAAGAGCTCGGAGACGGTCGCCGACTGATCGGACGCGGGCGGCGACGGCCCGGGGGCGCACGCGAATGACCTCACAGACTCGGGTGGACCGCGCGCCATGGTGAGCGCGGTCACGCGCATCGTGCTCGCCATCCTCCTGGGGCTCGGCGCGTATCAGGCCGCGGGGTCCCTGGACCTGGCGCAGCGCTTCGAATCGCCGTGGAACTACGTCGCCCGCTCCGCGATCACCGCGGCCGGAGTCCTCGCCGGCCTACTGATCGGCGCGATCGTGGGCAGGGTGCTGCGCGACCGCCTGCGCGCCATCGATCGCGCCGCCGACCGCCGCTCGGCGGCGGAGCTGACGGTCGGCGCGCTCGGGCTGGTCGTCGGACTGCTCGCGGCGGCCCTCGCGGGCATCGCCGTCGCGCAGCTCCCGATCATCGGGCCGTACCTGCTCCTGCCGGTCGTGCTGGTGGTCGCCTATGTCTTCAGCCGGATCGCGGCGCGGCGCCACGTGGACATCCTCCGCCTCCTCGGCATGCGCTCTCGCGGATCGTCGCCCTCGGCCGTCCGCCTGGTCGACACCAGCGCCATCATCGACGGGCGCCTGGTCGAGGTGCTGCGCACCCGCTTCCTCTCGGGCTCGCTGGTGGTCCCCGACTTCGTGCTCGACGAGTTGCAGCAGGTGGCCGACTCCAACGACCCCCTCAAGCGCATCCGCGGACGGCGAGGACTGGAGATCGTCGAGCAGATGAAGACCCTGGCGAACGGCGGCTTCGCGGTGCGGCCAGGCGACTACCCCGGCGTGGAGGGGGTCGACGCGAAGCTGGTCCGGATGGCCCAGGACGCCGGCGCCTCGATCATCACCACCGACTTCAACCTCAACAAGGTCGCCCGCATCCAGGGCGTCGAGGTGCTCAATGTCAACGAACTGGCGAACGCTCTGCGGCCGGCGGTGCTGCCCGGCGAGAACCTGCGCGTGAAGATCATCCGCGAGGGGCGCGAATACGACCAGGGCGTCGGCTACCTGGAGGACGGCACCATGATCGTGGTGGAGGGCGGCCGGCGCGCGCTGGGCACCGAGGTCGACGTCGAGGTGACGAGCGTGCTGCAGAACCCTTCGGGCAAGATGATCTTCACCCGCCTGCCGGCGGCCTGAGCGGTGCGCCGGCGCAAGGTGGCGGCCGTGATCGTCGCCGCGGGCGAGGGCGCGCGGCTGGGCGCCGACGAGCCGAAGGCGTTCGTCACCCTCGCCGGCCGGCGCATGGTGCACTGGAGCATCGACGCCCTGTCGGCGGTCGACCGGATCGGAACGATCGTCGTCGTCGTGCCACGCGGGCGCGTCGCGTGGGCGCAGGCGGCGCTGGGCCGCGCGGCCGCGGCTGTCGAGGTGGTGGAGGGCGGGGCGACCCGGGCCATCTCGGTCGCGCGCGGCGTGTCCGCCGCGCCGGACGCGGCGGAGGTCATCGTGGTGCATGACGCCGCGCGGCCCCTGCTGCGGGCCGATCTGGTGCGCCGCGTGCTCGACGGCATCGGCGACGCCGACGGCGCCATCGCGGCCCACCCCGTTGCCGACAGCCTTAAGGCCGCCGGCCCGCGCGGGCGGGTCGGCCGCAGCGTGTCCCGCGAGGGCCTGTGGGCGGCTGAGACGCCCCAGGCGTTCCGCGCCGGCCCGTTCCGCGAGGCCCTCGCGCGGGCCGTGGCCGAGGGCACCCTCGACGCGATGACCGATTGCGCCTCGATCATGGAGGCCGCGGGCCGGTCGGTGGCGCTCGTCGACTCCGCGGTGCCCAACCTCAAGGTGACGACCGAGCCCGACCGGGCCGTGGTCGAGGCCCTGCTGGCCGCCCGCGCGGAGCACGGCGCCGTCCACTAGTCTGCGCCCCCGCGTGCTCACCGACTACCACATGCATCTGCAGCCGGACGGGGTCGAGGCCCGCGAGCGATCCGCCGCCGCCTGGGAGGCCGAGGGCGGCCACCTCTCCCCGGGCTGGATCGGCCGCTACGCCGAGCGGGCGCGCTCGCGGGCGATCGGCGAGATCGCCATCACCGAGCACGTCCACCGCTTCAGCGCGGCCCGCGAATGGCTCGACAACGCCTGGTGGCGGCAGGAGGCGACCGAGGACATCGACGCCTACTGCGCGGCCCTCCTCGCGGCGCGCGAGCGGCACGGCCTGCCGGTCCTGGTGGGCATCGAGATGGACTGGCTCGAGCACCGGCGCGAGGAGATCGCGGCGCTCCTCGACGGCCGGCCCTTCGACATCGTCCTCGGATCCGTGCACTGGCTCGGCCCGCTCGGGGTCGACCACCCCGACTTCCCCGCATGGGAGTCGATGGACCTCGCGACGCTCTGGGGCGCCTACCTCGACGAGCTGGTCGCGGCCGCGCGGTCGGGCCTGTTCGATGTCCTCGCCCACCCGGATCTGCCGAAGGTCTTCGGCGCGCGCATCCCCGATGGCCTCTCCGGGAGACTGGATGCCGCCGTCGAGGCGATCGCGGCGACCGGGGTGGCGATCGAGTGCTCGTCGGCCGGGCTGCGCAAGCCCGTCGCCGAGCTCTACCCGGAGCCGGGGCTGCTGAAGCGGTTCCGTGAGGCCGGGGTGCCCGTGACCCTGGGCGCCGACGCCCACCGGCCCGAGGATGTGGGCCGCGACTACCCGACGGCCGTCGCCGCGCTACGCCTCGCCGGCTACGAGACGATCACGCGCTTCTCCGGTCGCGAGTCCCACCAGGTGCCGATCCGGTGGGCGTGAGCGGGGCGCTCACTCGCGGCGCCCGCACCGGGAGCGGGGCGTGACCACCGGCCTCCGAGTCGGCCTCGGCGTCGACGCCCACCGGTTCGCGCCCGGGCGCGCCTGCATGATCGGCCTGGTCCAGTTCGACCACCCCGAGGGCCCGCTCGGCCACTCCGACGGCGACGTCGTTGCCCATTCCCTCTGCGACGCGCTGCTCTCGGCGGCCGGGTTGCCGGACATCGGCGCCCTCTTCCCGCCGGGCGACCCCGAGTGGGAGGGCGCGTCGGGCCGTCTGCTGCTGGGGCTGGTGATGCGCCGCATCCGAGAAGCGGGCCTGTCGGTGTTGAACGCGCACATCGTCGTGATGTGCGAGGCACCGCGCGTGTCGCGCCTGCGCGAGTCGATGGAGGACGCCCTGTCGGCGGTGGTGGGCGCGCGCGTCACCGTGCACGCCACGACCACCGAGAAGATGGGTGCCCTGGGGCGCGGGGAGGGCATCGCCGCCCAGGCGGTCGCCCTCCTGTCGGGTGCCCCCGACCGTTGACCTGTCCGAGCCGAGGGGAGGGGCGCCGATGAGCACGGCCGACGACACCGGTGTGCGCCTGTATTCGACCATGACCCACCGCAAGGAGCCGCTGATCGCGGGCCCCGGTGGCGAGGTGCGCATCTATGTCTGCGGGCCGACTGTTTACGGGCCGATCCACATCGGCAACGCCCGCCCGTTCGTGGTCTTCTCGGTGCTGAAACGCTTCCTGTCGCGTTCGGGCCTGCGGGTGCGGCTGGTCTCCAACCTCACCGACGTCAACGACAAGATCTACGACGCGGCCCGCGCCGCCGGCGTGCCCAGCGCGGAACTGGCCGAGCGCTTCTCGGCCGAGTACCTCGCCGACACCGGCCGTCTCGGGCTCGGACGGCCGGATGCCGAACCGCGCGTCACCGAGACGATCCCCGAGATCATCGCGCTGATCGAGGCGCTGATCGAGCGCGGCCTCGCCTACCCCGCGGCCGGTGATGTCTACTTCCGCGTGCGGAGCTTCCCCGGCTACGGCCGGCTCTCGGGCCGGCGGCTGGAGGACCTCGTCCCCCAGGAGCCGGGCCCCGCCAAGGAGTCGCCGCTGGATTTCGCGCTCTGGAAGGGGCGCAAGCATGACGAGGACACCTGGTGGGACTCTCCCTGGGGCCCCGGGCGGCCGGGGTGGCACATCGAGTGCTCGGCGATGGCGGAGGCGACCCTCGGGCACGGCTTCGAGATCCACGGCGGCGGCATCGATCTGGCGTTCCCGCACCACGAGAACGAGATCGCCCAGTCGGAGGGCGCGCGCGGCGGATGCATGGCCGCGATCTGGATGCACAACGAGATGCTCGAGCTCGGCGACGAGAAGATGAGCAAGAGCATCGGCAATGTCGCCCTGCTGCGCGACGTGCTCGACCGCTGGCCGGCCCCGGTCGTGATCGCCTTCTTCCTCACCAGCCACTACCGTTCGCGGCTGCCGTTCTCCGAGGAACGGATGGCCGAGGCCGAGGCCGTCGTCGCCCGCCTTGGCAACGCGCTGCGCGCCACCGACCGGGCGATCGCGCTGGGGCGCGAGGGCCAGGACGCAGACCTGGCCGCGGCACTCGTGGAGGGCCGCTCACGCTTCTTCGCCGCGCTGTCCGACGACTTCGGGACGCCGGGGGCATTCGCCGCCCTGTTCGATCTCGTGCGGGTGGTGAACCGCGCGCTCTCCGAGGGGACGGCCGGCGCGCGGCAGCTGCAGGAGGTGCGCGTGCAGCTGGGCGACATGCTCGATGTGCTGGGCCTGGGGGAGATCGGGGCGGCCGCACCGCCCGAGGCGGAGGTCCCCGCGGAGGTCCTGCAGTTGGCGCAGGCACGCGAAGGCGCCCGCGCCGAGCGCGACTTCGCCCGGGCCGACGCCCTGCGGGCCGCCATCCGTGACCATGGGTTCGAGGTGACCGACACCCCGGAAGGGCCCCGTCTGGACCCGGCCTGATGGGGGCTCGCGGAGGCCCGCCGGGTGGGCGCCCCGGCCCGGCCCGGGCGACGGGGGACGAGTTCGTCTACGGGCGCAACCCGGTGCGAGAGCTGCTGGCCTCCGGCCGGCGCGTGGTCAACGAGGTGCTGGCCACCGAGCAGGTCGCCGGCGAGCCCTGGCTGCGTGATGCACGGCCCTCGATCCGCTCCAAGGACGCCCTCGCGCGACTGGTGGGCACCGGAGACCATCAAGGCGTGGTGGCCCGGGTCGGCCCGTACCCGTACGCGGACGCCCGCGACCTGGTCGCGGCGGAAGGGCCGCTGGTGTGCCTGGACGGCGCGCACGACCCCCGCAACCTCGGCGCCATCGCCCGCGTCGCGGAGGGGGCCGGGGCCGCGGGCCTGGTGATCCCCGCGCGCGGTGGGCCGGGGGTCACCGCGGTCGTCGCCAAGGCGTCCGCCGGCGCCGCCGAGCACCTGCCGATCGCCCGGGTGCCGAGCATCGCGGCCTTCGTCCACGACGCGCGGGGCGCGGGGCGCCTCGCCGTGGGCGCGCATCCCGAGGGCGCCAGGGACTACCGCGAGGTGCCGTGGATCCCCGAGACGCTTCTGGTCATGGGGGCGGAGGGCGAGGGCCTGCGGCCCCGCGTGCGCGAGGCCTGCGACGTTCTGGCGCGCATACCCATGAGGGGGCGGGTGGAGTCGCTCAACATATCGGTCGCATGCGGTCTCCTGCTCTATGAGGCGATTCGCAACACGAAATGATGCGGATTGCATCGTTATGTCGTTGACCTACCCCATGCACGCGGGTAAGAATGCCCTCCAACGCGAAGGTCGAACCCTGAAGTAAAGATTTAGCCCAAATCCGCCGACGTCAGCGAGCAGCACCATGGAAAGCACTC
>JBKHVQ010000267.1:0-4489 GCA_046569985.1 Thermoleophilia bacterium
GGGTGCTCGCCGCGCACATGATCCAGCACACCGTCATCGGCGGGTTCGCGCCCCTGCTGCTGCTGCTGGGCATCCCGCCGGGCACCGCCGGGCGGATGCTCTCGCCCGCGACCATCCACCGGATCCAGCGCGTTCAGCATCCGGCCGTCGCCTTCTCGGTGTGGACACTCAGCACCCTCATCTGGCTGATCCCCGAGGTGCACCACCAGGTCCTCGCCACCCCGAGCCTCTGGGTGGTGCAGCAGATCTCCTTCCTGGTCATCGGGACCCTGATGTGGATGCCGGTGGTGGAGCGCGTCCCGGCGCCCGACTGGTTCGGCACCGGCTGGAAGGGCACCTACATGACCGGCGTCTGGACCGTCGGCCTGGTGATCGCCAACATCTACTGGTTCTCGGGGACGGCCTTCTACGGGTCGCATGCCGCCGCCGCCGAGGCGTGGGGCTTCTCGGCGCTGGAGGATCAGGCGAACGCCGGCACCGTGATGATGCTCAGCCACTGCCTGCTCGCGTTCGGCGCCATCACGCTGCTGTTCTTCCGCCAGGCCCAGGAGGGCGAACTGCGCCAGAAGCTGGTGGAGGCGGGCCTCGACCGCGACCGGGTCAACGAGGCGATCCGCCACGGCACCGCCCGCTCGCTGGCCACTGCCCACGGCATCTCGGCCAAGACGCGCGCGGGCATCGACTGAACTCGCGCCGGCTCCGCCCGGCAGGGTCAGCCGCGCCGGTAGCGGATCACCGACAGCGGTACGAAGATCACCAGGATGGCGAGGCTCCACGCCAGGCTCGTCAGCGCGTACTCGCCCCAGGGGCCGCCGTTCACCAGCGCGCGCACGGCGTTCACCGTGACCGACAGCGGCTGGTTGTCGGCCCACACCTGCAGCCAGCCGGGCATCGAGTCGGTGGGCACGAATGCGCTGGAGGCGAACACCAGCACCATCATCGCCGGGAACGAGACCGCCTGGGCGGTCTCGGCCCCGTTCACCCACAGGCCGATCAGGGCGAAGATCCACGAGAGCGCATAGCCGAAGAACAGCAGAAGCCCCAGGGCGAGCAACAGCTTGCCGACATCGGTCTGCAGCCGGAAACCCACCGCGAAGCCGACGATCAGCATGAGCGTGACCACGAAGATGTTGCGCACGAGATCGCTGAAGGTGCGGCCGGCCAGCACCGCCGAGCGGGCCATCGGCAGCGAGCGCAGGCGCTCGATCAGGCCCTGGCTGCGGTCCTCGGCAAGGCCGATGGCCGTGTTCACCGCGCCGAAGGCGACCACCTGCGCGAAGATCCCGGCCATGAGGAAGTTGACGTAGTCGGTGCCGGGCACCGCGATGGCGCCACCGAAGACGTAGCGGAACATGAGGACGAACAGCAGCGGCTGGATGGTGGCGAACACCAGCAGTTGCGGCAGCCGCAGGATGCGGAGCAGGTTGCGCCAGGTCATCGCCCCGATGTCGCGGACCGCGAAGCCGAAGCCCTGGCCGACGGCGGCCGGCCGCTCTGAGATCTGCGTGGTCATGCGCTCGCCTTCTCCTTGCGCCGCCTCCGGCCATGGCCTGGCGCGGGCGTGTCTGCGGCGGTCTCGGCGGTCTCGGCGGGCCGCCCCGTGAGCGCCAGGAAGACATCATCGAGCGACGGTTCGCGCACCGCCGCCGATATGGGCTCGATGCCGCCGGCATCGAGCGCGCGCAGCGCGTGCATCAGCGCCCGCGGCCCCTCGCTCACCGCGATCTGGAGGGTCTCTCCCTGCAGCGTCGCGCTGCCGAGGTCCAGGTGCGACAGAGCGGTCCGGGCGTGCTCGGCGCGGGCGCGGTCGCCGAAACCCAGTTCCACCACGGTGGTGCCCAGGCGCTGCTTCAGCTCGCCCGCGGTGCCCTCGGTGATCACGCGGCCGTGATCGACAACCGCGATGCGATCGGCGAGCTGGTCGGCCTCCTCCAGGTACTGCGTGGTCAGCAGCACGGTCGTGCCCTCGGCGACCAGTTCGCGCACGGTCTGCCACAGGTCGTTGCGGCTCTGCGGGTCGAGGCCGGTCGTCGGCTCGTCGAGGAACAACACCGGCGGTTGGTGCACCAGCGCCGCCGCCAGATCGAGCCGCCGCCGCATGCCGCCCGAGTAGGTCCGCGCCAGGCGGTCGCCCGCGTCGGTCAGGTCGAAACGCGCCAGCAGTTCGTCCGCGCGCCGCCGGATCACCTTGCGCGGGAGGTGGGTGAGGGTGCCGATCAGGGCCAGGTTCTCGCGCCCGGTGAGGGTGGGGTCCACGGCCGCGTACTGGCCGGCGAGGCCGATCAGCCCGCGGACCGTGTCCGGGTCCTGCACGACGTCGATCCCGAGCACGTGGGCGCTGCCCGCGTCGGGGCGCAGGGCGGTGGCCAGGATGTTGACGGCGGTGGTCTTCCCGGCCCCGTTGGGCCCGAGCAGGCCGAGCACGGTGCCGCGGGGCACCTGCAGATCCACCCCGTCGAGTGCTCGCACCTCGCCGAACCGCTTCACGAGGCCGCGGGCCTCGATGGCCGGCGCCGAGTCCGTGGTCATGGTCACCTCGTCCGATCCTGTACTTGTCTCAATGGTTGAGGTTATGCAAATATCTATCTCGTGTAAAGACCGCGTCGGACGATTACGATGGAGCGGCGATGGGCACGGCAGACCTCGACGGCGCATCCGGCGATCCCGCCACGCGGGCGTGGGCCTGCCTCGTGGCGGCGTTCATGACGCAGCGCGCGGTCTGGCTGGCGGCCAGCCAGGAGGAGGGGCTCACCCCGCCCCAGGCCATGTCGCTGATGCGTCTCGACCGCGACGACCCGCCCCGGCTCGGTGACCTCGCCCGCTTCCTCCGGTGCGATGCCTCCCAGGTCACCTCCACCGCCGACCGCCTCGAGGAGCGTGGCTTCGCCGAGCGGCGCACCGCGGCGGGCGACCGGCGCGTGAAGGAACTCGTACTCACACCGGCCGGCCGCGCCGCCCAGGAACGCCTCCGTCGCGCCTTCCTCGCCGCGCCGGCCGGGCTCGCCGACATCCCCGAGGGTGATCTTCGCGTGCTCGCCCGGGTCGCCGAGCGTCTCGCGGAGGGACTCGACGCCGAGCTGTGCCGCGCCTTCGGGCTCCCGGTGGTCATCCCCGAGCCCGCCTGAATCCACCCTGCCCGGGGGCAGGGCCCGGGCCGGCGGGTCACGAGAAGGGCACGAACCCGCGCTCGGTGAGGTCGGCGAGCGCATTGCGCTTCAGTCCGAGCGCCGACAGCGTGTAGAGGTCGTCGCCCACCACCACGGCGCGCCGGATGGGCGCGCCCGGCCCGTGCGCGATGCGCCCGATGTCGCGCACCCCGTCCTCGCGCGACACCCCGAGCGCGACGGCGCCCGTGAACGGCGCCTCCAGCCCCTCGGGTCCGCCCCACGACTCGAGCGGGATCACCAGCGTGCGGGTCGCGGGCCAGTAGAGCACCGCCAGGTGGTTGTTCTCGGCCTCCGAGTACCCGGCCCCGAGCCGCTTCTGCGCGATCCGCGCGGGGTTCGCGGGGTCGCGCACGTCGAACAGCGACACCTGCGTGCCGAGGATGCGGCCCTCGTCGGTGGCGTCCTGGCCGATGCCGATCAGCGTGCCGTCGTCGACGGGGTGCAGGTAGGCGCTGTAGCCGTTGATCTTCAGTTCGCCGGTGACCCGCGGGGCCGCCGGGTCGGAGAGGTCGAGGCTGTAGAGGGGGTCGGTCTGGCGGAACGTCACCACGTATCCGCGGTCGCCGAGGAAACGCACCGCGTAGATCCGCTCGTTGCGGCCCAGCCCGCCGACGCGCCCGGTCTCACGCAGGCGCCCTCCGGCCGTCGAGAGCACCGTCACGAAGCTCTGCGAGGTTTCGCCGTCGGCGGGCGCCTCCCACCAGTCGGGTTCCTGCGTGGTGGCCACGCGCAGATGGCCCTCATGCTCGGACAGCGAGAACTGGTTGAGGGTGTAGCCGGGCACGCCGGCGCTGCCGCTGTGCTCGGTGGAGGTGGCCGAGCGGGTGTCGAACCGGTGGATCAGGGTGGTGCCGCGCGGGGCCTCGCCGCTCGCCACGGCGGGGTCCACCCACCGCGGGGTGGCGAGGTACAGGGAGCGCGGGGAGGCGTAGACGACGTGGCCGTCGGTGAGCACCGCATCGGAGTCGGTCACCGTCAGCCCGCGGTCGGTTGCGAGGGTGAGCACCGTGACCATCCCCAGGCCCGAGTAGACCCGTGGCCGGCTGACGGCACGGCATCCGGCGATCACGCGGCGCACCGTCGCCCCGGTCGCCCGCCGGCGCACCGTGAGCCGCGGCAACCAGTCGGACGCGGTGGTCGCGGCCAGCGCCCTGCGGTTGGCGCCGCGCGCGGCGCGCAGGCCGCGCGTCGTTGCCGTCTCGGGTGCCGTGAGGTCGACGGGGTCGGCGGCACTCGACACGACGAGGCGCAGGCCGGTGCCGGTGCGCCGGGCGGCGACCAGGCCGCCCTCGGCGGTCACCTTCCCCAGCACGCGGATCCGC
>JBKHVQ010000268.1:0-1926 GCA_046569985.1 Thermoleophilia bacterium
CCGGCCAACCATCGCGACCCCGCCTACAACTGGGAGCGGGCCGACAGGGTGCTCAGCGGGATGTTCCGCGCCCGCATCACGCCGATCCTCAGCGTCTACAGCACACCGGCCTGGGCGGTGCGGCATCGGGCGCGTCCATTCACGAGCCGGTACAACCCGAACGCACCTGACGCTGCGCAGTTCGCCGCCTTCATGCACGCGGTGTCCGCGCGCTATGCCGGCCGGGCGCGCCACTTCGAGATCTGGAACGAGCCGAACCTGCGCAACTTCCTGTCGGTGAACGGCCGCGCGCATCTCGGCTACTACAAGAAGATGGTTCGGCGGGCCTACCCCGCGATCAAGGCCGGCAACCGCCGCGCCCGGGTCATCGTCGGCGTCGGTGGACCGCGCAGCAGCACCGGCGGCGGCAACATCGGCGCCCGGCCGTGGATGAACGGCCTGGTGCGTGACCGGCGGGTGCCGATGGACGCCTACTCGCAGCACATGTACCCCTCCCGGGGTCCGCGCTTCTCGACCCGCTCGTACAACCGGGCGTTCCCGACCTGGCGCAGCGTGCCCGAGATCCACCGCGTGCTGAACCAGCGCCGGAGAGGGATGAAGCTCTACATCACCGAAGCCGGATACACCACCGCCGCGACGCCCTTCCGCAACGTGCGGGTCACCCCCGCCCAGCAGAATCTCTTCCTGCGCCAGATGGCCAACCTGCCGGCGGTCCGTGACCCGCAGACCGCGGCGGTGATCTGGTTCAACCTTCAGGACAACATCAACTGGCCCGCCGGACTGCTGCGCGAGAACGGACAGGCCAAACCGAGCTTCCGCTCCTTCCGGTCGATCGCAAACCGGCCCACCCCCTCAGGCCTGCGCGCGGAACTCAACCCCCGCCCGCGCCGGTAGCGGCCGTCGCCTGATCAGAGGAGGGCCGGGCGGTCAGGGCCCGGGCACTCGGGCGTGGGGTAGGGTCGAAACTGTTGCCGTACGACCCTCGAGGAGCGAGGAGAGCCCTATGAGGCGCCCGCATCATCCCGTGCCGGGCCCGGGCCAGGAGTCGGTGTGGGACTACCCGCGCCCGCCGCGCCTGGAGAGGGACGGTCGCCGTGTGCGGGTGATTCTGGGCGGCGAGACGATCGCCGACACCACCCGGGCGCTGCGCATGCTGGAGACCAGCCACCCCCCTGTCTTCTACCTGCCGCGGGCCGACATCACGGCCGGGGCGCTTCGCCCGGCAGCGGGCAGCAGTCTCTGCGAGTGGAAGGGCACCGCCGCCTACGAGGACGTGGTTGGCGGCGGTGTCGTCGCGGCGCGCGCCGCCTGGCACTATCCCGATCCGGTGCCGGCGTACCGCGCTCTCGTCGACCATGTCGCCTTCTATCCCGGGAAGATGGACGCCTGCCTTGTCGGCGACGAGCGGGCACGCGCCCAGGAGGGCGACTTCTACGGCGGGTGGATCACCGACGAGATCGTCGGGCCGTTCAAGGGCCCCCCGGGCACCCTCGGCTGGTGAGAGATCGCTCCGTCCAGCCGGTCCGCCGCCGGCCGGGGCGATCACTTGCCGGCGGCCTCGACCGGACATCTGCGTGGCATCTCGATCACGCCAACCTCAGCGAGCCAGCGGGCGTTCACGGCTCACGCCGGGCCTTCGCGATTGCCGGACCAACCTCGGGAGCTCCCCGGCCGTATCTTTCTGCGAGAGCCGGTCTTTCGATGTCCGGCCGCACCGACCGCACGCGTGCAGGAGGAAGACATGGCGACCACCACCCCAGGGCAGCCACGTGGCACGGCCGTGACCGACGCCCACGCCGCCCGCGAGCGCAGGGAGGACATCGCCCGCGGCCTGATACTGCTGGCGGCCTTTGTGTCCTTCATCCTCTCGATCTCCCTCTGGTTCTCGGGGAGCGAGTTGGAGGGCGTCTTCGTGGGCATATGGGT